>JABXIK010000018.1 GCA_013373125.1 Gammaproteobacteria bacterium
GAACCGTCTGGTTGAATAGGCGCATAACCATTTAGCACCATTTGCCCATCAATGTTTTGTGTATAGACACGTAAGAAACGCTCGCTGCGCTCATCCATTGGCAGCACAGTTGGATTAGCCATTTGCGCTAGACCCAACACACTCATGTCCGCGCCATTTAAATCATAAATAGAGCGAATATGCACGGTGCTTTGAGCTGGTTCTGGTACAACAGGATTCTCTAAACAATCTTCCGATTCGTTGTACGCTTCTAAGGTGTCTTTTAATTCAAGTGCAAATTCACGATCCTCGTCAGTCACACTGCAGTTAACTAATAAGCTTTCTGCCATCATTAACGCACTGGCCACGTCTTGAGGCACATAACCGTCATTGGCCACATTCAATTTTGCCGACACCCAATGCTTACCTAGAATCGTCCAAGCATCACCACCGGATGGCTCACCAATCATTTGATACCAGGTGGTGCCACACAATTGCGTGTTTTCATCCACAGGCCAAGGTTTGTTTTGGCTTGGATTCGCTGCAAATTGATTATGGTTTTTCCAATAACCTTTGCCGTAACACATGCCATCCCCTTCCACAGGCTCAACTGGATCTGTTGGATCTGTTGGATCTGTTGGATCTGTTGGATCTGTTGGATCTGTTGGATCTGTTGGATCTGTTGGATCTGTCGGATCTGTCGGATCTGTCGGATCTGTCGGATCTGTCGGATCGGTTGGCTCAACATCATCACAAATTTGTTCTTCTTTATAAGTCACGATGAAAGAAGTGATATTCGGGTCATTAAAGAAATTATATTCCGTTCCTTCACGAGAGAAGAAGCTAGCACCCGTTAAGTCTTCACCCACAGGGCTTTGCGACGTTGCACGTACGGCAATCGTAAATTCTTCACCACGGAACGGACCAATCACACCGCCGTCAGTGTTGTACCAGTATTGGAAGTCACCCACATAATGTTGGCTAGCGGCATCGATCGCGTTCACGGAATACAACTCATGGCCATCATCGGACAGAATCACTTGATCCACAGGCAAACCAGACCCGTCTACATTGTTTTCAGTAAAGACTTCAAAGTACACCTTGTTATCACTTTGACCGGCTGCATCTTTATTAAAGAAGAAATACAAGAACAGGTCGCCGTTATTCAATTCTGCACGTGGTTTCACTGCCGAATTGTTGCTGTAACTTAATGCGTCATGGGCGGCAGTCGATTCATAGAAGAAAATATGCGCCGAGCTGTCTTTTGGTTGTGGCAGAGCATCGTTATTTTCATCGCCAACATACGTAGGGTGCGCGGATGCACTGTAATAGTTGTAACTAACATCTGGCGTATTTGCACCTTTGAAAGCCGTAATATGACCTAAGAACGCATCTTTAATTAATTTATTTTGGTTCTCTGCACTTTCAATAGCCGACCAGATGGATAATTTCTTACCCGTCACACACATCTGATCATCAGCAACCGCTTCAATCATCACAGTATCTGGTTCACTGGTAAGCTCGCCATCACTCACGGTCAATTCAACAACATAAAAACCTTTTTCAATTAACGTAAGGGTTGGTTGTTGTGACGTGCTATCGGTCAACAGGGTTACATTCGTCTCAACAGGAGAACTAATCACACGCCAGTTATAGGTCAATGTATCGCCGTCAACATCTGAACTGGCACTACCATCTAACATCACTGTTGCGCCTACTTGCTGGTTCAATACATCTGCACCGGCATTAGCAACAGGCTTGTGATTCACAGGATCGGTTGGATCAGTCGGATCAGTCGGATCAGTCGGATCAGTCGGATCTGTTGGATCTGTTGGATCTGTTGGATCGGTTGGATCTGTTGGATCTGTTGGATCGGTTGGATCAGTAGGATCGGTTGGATCAACTGGCTCAGGCTCAACTACATTATCATCGTACTCCAAGGTTTCACCCTTGTTTGGATACGCCAAAGCAATTTCGCTGTACATACGATTTTGTGATGCTTGAAGTACAGGCATACGCGTGTTGGTTTGCGCGTCATAAATCCACAAACCATAACGAGTTTGCACGCCCGACAAGTCGTCACTGGCTTTACAAGAACGATAAACACCCTTTTCAACTTTCATACACTGTGACCAGCTCACCAACATGCGATCGGTGCCGTCACGATAAGGCCAGAACGCACTGGTCCAGCCAGCTGTGCTCGCGTTATCTGCAGAAAGATTGACATCACCACCACTAACCGATTGCGCTTTCACGAATTCATACAGGGTTTCGCTATCTGCCTGAGCTTCAGGGCCCACTAACTTAACTACTTGTCCGCCCTGCATTGGGCTATTTTTATCTTTTAGAATCCCCATTAAGTGACCGTCGTTACCTTGGATCACATCGGTCAATTCCACGCGAGACAAATCAATCGCACTGTTATTCGCATACAATTTATTGAACAGCGCTTTACGTTCACTGCCATTAGGTGCCATGCGATACAAAGGAGTGGCGTCAATATTAGAGGTGGAACCTGTCACTAACGCACTGCGTTGAGATTCAGAAAATTCTTGAGTAAATACTAGGTGGCCACTTTTTAAGGTTGTCAGCTTTTTCTTACTGCCACTCTGATTAACATTGACCAAGACTAAGTTCAATCCATCGCGGTCAATTTGGTAAACGTCTGTGCTATCTAAATTACCACGGTCAGACGAGAACAGGATTTTGCCATCATTGGTATAGGCCGGGTCACTGTCATTACCCGCATTAGCCACTGCAACATCGGCGATGATCGGGCGCACCGTTGCAGTTTCAAAATCGTATTCGTAAATATTCCAGGTTTGAGCCTCGCTTAATACACGGGCACTAAACACCAAATAACGACCATCGCTGGATACGTTTAGATCTTTCACGTCATATGGCGAGCCACCAAAGTAGCTGACCAAAATATCTTGTTCATTTGCATCGCTTGTAATGGCATCACGCACATACAAACGCCCCTGACTTGAAACCTCTTGGTTGTTCAAATCACGAGCTACATAAGCAAATGGCGTGGATGCGGCAATGGCGCTTTCTTGACCAGTTTCATCACCCACTTGCAATTCTTCACCACAAGCAGACAACAAGCTTGCCACTACCAAAGGCATGGCGATTTTTTTCTGTACAAAACTCAAGTACGACATGAGTTCAACTCCCCAATGATCATGGGACTAGTGTGGCACTTGTTTGGTTACAGAAACGGTAAACGGTCACAATAATGTTTCTAAGTATTTAGAATTAGATAAGAAATGTTACAGAACGTGACTGAGTTCAAATGAAAGATGTGATTAACGGCGAAGGTTAGTGCTTACTAAGTGATGAGGCTGAATTCTGTGTGTTTTTTAAACAAATAAAAGCAGCATCAATTTGCATACTTTTTTGACTAAAAAACATGCAAAAACCTGTTTTTGATTGCTCAAAAACAGGTCAATTTCGTTCTAAGAAGGTAAGAAACTATAAGTGTATTGAACTTTTGTTGGGCTCAAATCTTCAGCACCAAAATGCATACCTTTGATTTTTTGCAACATCTGCTGCTCCAACTGAGCATTACCCAATTCACTACTGATTAATTTCAAATTCTCGATTGCGCCGCTTGGCAAAATGACAAATTCAAAAATGAAGCGTCCCCCCAAATTCGGATTCAAGCGCAAAGCTTTAGCATACAAAGAATACACAGTGCCTTTGAAACGCTCTACAGTTCGCCGAATACTTTGCATATCGCGTTTGCTGTCCTTTTTCGGGTCGTAGTGATATTGCGCCGCATCGGGCAGCTCAATGTTCATCAACGGGCTTTCGATGTCATCAGACACGTGTGCCGCCATAGCTGCACCTTTTGCATTTACAGTAATGTCGCTGGCTTTTAAACCACCACTGCTACTGTTCATACTGTTTTGCCCCAAACGAGATCGACTGCTTTGTTGCACCTTTCCGCTTTCGGATACATGAACATTTTTCTTTTGCTGCTTCGACGCGTTAACCGAATTACGCAGCGCACTCATTTGTTGCGAAAGCGCCGCAATATTTTGCAAACTAGTATTCGCACCTTCTTTAGGTTTGGCGTCCTTCTTCACACTTTGCGTCTTTTGCTGCTTCACTTCAGTAGGTGGCGGCGGTGGAGTTTCCACAACCTTAGGTGGTTCTAAAATCACCTTAGTCACCACTTTTTCTTCCACTTCGTCGTCTTCAAAGAAATATGGCGCCACCGACATGACAAACATAAACGCAAAAACGGGAATAATAATGCGCTTAACTAAACGCTTAAATTTTTCTTGTTGTTCTTGCTGTTCATGCCAAGGCAAGACCATATCTAACGCTAAGTGATCAAGGCTCGCAGCACTCATGTTTTGATTGTCCAGTGCAGCAACACTCATGGCTGTCCTCCACTGGCTATGGCGCTACCAATCACCTGATTCACCGCTAGGGCAATATCGCGATAATTTTCCTGACTACAAGTCGCCATAACGCCTTTAAGAATCAAATACGGCACTCCCTGATCCCCCATAATGGTGACAGAGCGACCATTCTTTTGTTCAAATTCGGTTAATTCACCTTTTTCTGCGGCTTTCGCTTTAAGCGCTTGTGCCAATACATCAATGGATTTTCCTTTGGCTTGTTCAACCGTCTTAATATCCACAATGTTTTCATCACCAATGCTGACAAAGTCATCACCTATGGTGATTAATAATTCATTTTGAAACGAGCCGGTCGCTTGAGAATCTGGCAGCGTAATAAAGTTTGCCTTCTCAATTTCTTGGCTATCACCACTATTCATCAATAGGAAGAATACCAAGATGGTAAAAATATCCATTAATGACACAAGGTTTAAGCCAGCCACCTTCTTTTGCTTTTGGCGTCGATCCAAAACGGTACCTTGAAATGCCATACCGCCTCCTACTTCTTGCTCGCATCGCCAAGAGAAATCTGAGGGAACAGTTCCACCTCAGCTAAGCTTGCCGCAACAACAGTTTGGTAAGACTTCACCGTATCCATCGTTGTAATCAATGTTTGATAATCCAAATCACTGGAAGACAAAATCAGTGCGTCTTTTTTATCGCTTACTTTGTTTTTAATTTCTTTGAGCACAGCCGCTAAGGTTTGAAAGTCTTGCTGTTTGTTATCCAGCAAAGAAATCTTTTTCACTAAAGACCCAGTTGGAAAAAACACTTCAATCCCATTTTTGCGCACCACCACCTCAAGCTGTGACTGCTCTAATGATGTGGCTGCTGAACCACCTGATAATTCAGGTAGGTTAATTTCCATCACCGTCACCTTGGTGAAGGTCATGCTCATCAACAACACAGGTACCAGTACAATCATCAAGTTCATGAAACTGGTTACATCGATGTCCGCATCATCCGTGCCTTGGCGTTTTATTTTAAAACTCATGGTTCACCCCAAAACGTTGGATTATTTATCCTTTGGTAAACCTGCCTGAATGGCACGATTCAATGTCATAACATTTAGAAATTTCACACCGGCCATTTCGATACTGGCAATAATGGCGTTGGTTTTATTGGTCAACAATGCATGGCTGATCAATAACGGAATCGCCGCAATCAAACCAAACGCTGTGGTGTTCATGGCTACGGAAATTGATAAAGATAATAATTTAGATTTTTCAGCTGGGTCCGCATTGGCCACCGCGGTGAAAGCTGCGATCAGACCAATGATGGTACCTAACAGACCCAATAAAGTAGCCACGTTTGCCAATACCGCTAAATAACCTGTGCGCTCCTCTAAACGCGGTACGGCTTCCATCATGCCTTCGCTCATGGCTTGCTCCACATCGGCACGTTGCTTGGTCACCTTCATCATATCCAAACCACAACCAATCATACGAGATACAGGCGCATCATTATCACGGGTGAATAGGGTCATTTTATCGTGATCGTCTGTGCGCAATAATGGCAAAAAGTCATCGAATGCTTTTAGATTTCGACTTTTTTCCCCATTAAGAAAACGCCAGCGTTCAACTGTGATGGCCACACCAATAGCTAGCACTAAGGCGATCGGGTAGATGAATAATCCCCCGTCTTGGAAAAATTTGGCAATAGAAGTGAAAATGTCCATAGGATTACCTGTGATGATACTATTCGTTTATATTTTTAATTGTTTGTAAGATCTAACGACCTTCTAAATTCATTTCGTCATAAATACGCATGGAACGCAGCATCACATCTCGGTCCACTGTATCAATGCTTTTCTCGTATTTATCTTCTTCTTTGCGGTATAGCTTTTCAGTGCTTCCCGGCCCCTGCCAGGACATAAAATAACTCACCGCAGGCTGCTCTTTATCCCCCACAAATTGGCTCTCAAGCTTGATAGGCTCATCCGCCAAGCTAGCTATGGATACACAACTTACTAATGCAAAACAGAGTAAACGCTTCATGTATTAACCCTCTACACTGCTCATTAAGCTACTTGGATTCACACCTTGCTTAGGATCGATAAAACTTTTTTCGATACCTGTGCGGCTTTGAATTTCGTTATACCAAGCAATCGCCTGTTTGTTTTTATACCCATCTAAAAACAAATACGCTTCAATATGCTGCTGTGCCTTTTTAGGCTGATTCAAATACAAATCGTACAATACACCTAGATTCAAGTGTGCTTCCGGGCAATCCTTCCAAATACTCAACACCAAGGCCAGCGTATTTTGTGCCACATGAAATTCACCCATCAAACGCTGCGCTTTTGCTAACGCAATATAGGCATTGACGTTATCTGGAGTAATTTTTATAGCCTTTTGATAATACTCTTGGGCTTTTTTCAATTGTTTTTCTTCCATGGCAATATTGCCCAATAGCACCCAAGGGCCAGAGATAGACGTGTCTTTTTGCGTTATCACACCCAGTTTTTGTTTAGCCGTTGCAAAATCATTTTTACGTATGGCTTTTTTAGCTTCGATAAACAACAACACCGAACCTTTATCAATCTTGCTTTTGATTTCAAGATAAGGATTGGTCTTGGCTTCATAAGCCAAAGCCTTACCCTGCTCGTCATAAGCCTGTTGTGGCAAAAACACTTGAGTATCTTTTAAATCCACTTTTTGACCCGCCAATGGGATCTGCATTTTTTGCGAACACGCAGCCAATATGGCGGCGCATAACACAGCTACTGTAATCTTAACGAATTTCATCACCGTACCTCGCTAGCTCTTCTTCTTTACCAAAACGTAATGGCGATAAACGTTTCATGGCTTGGTAACTCTTTTCAATCCATTGGTTGTAATGGCCATCCCAACCTAACTCGATATTATTTTGATGAATGCTACCCGCTAACTCCGCAAACGGTTGTGCTTGCTGAGAAATAATATCCTTGTACATGGCCAAATCCTGCGCCGACAACCCTTTTGGTGTCGGTGCGTTGTTCAATTCACGACTAAATGTTTCATACAAATCCGCCATCTTGTAACTGGACATGGTCACGAATTCTAAGATGCCATACTCAGAGGCCTTCTCATAACGCACGGTGGCATCTTGTAAGTAACCATTTTTCTTGGCCATGCTTTTATCAATCGGTAAGCGTAGCGAGCGACGATTGAACTCCCAAGCAAAATAATCACCGTATTTAGCATTGGCCCAAGCGGCTAACCATTGGCTACGTTCGGTACGATCCGCACCACCATCAGCATCACCGGCAATAACGCGACGCAACCAGTATAAGTGTCGGGTCTTGTCATTGGTTTTCTCGTACAATTCGGCCAAGTGGTAACGCGCTTCCATACGGTTATCAAATGGCTTCTCATATTCATGAGCGTATTCTTTGTAGAAATCGATGGCTTTTTCTAGCTTACCAATTTTCTCAAACAGACCAGCGGCAATGAATAAGGCGTCTTGTTTGACCACAGGATCTTTATCTTCTTTATACAAAGCAAGATAAGCCGCCGCAGCCATTGACCACTGCTCGCTCTTCTCATATGCAAAAGCTAACTTACGAGGAAACTCCACAGCCAATTCGTGAGTAGGAAAACGCTTTTTGAGGTCTTTCAATTCTTTAATCGCATTTTTCCATTGTTTTTCTTGAAGCATTAACGACATGGCATCGTATTGTGCAATCACACGAATTTTAGAGTTTGGAGCAATGCGTTTCACACTGAGCAATTCTTTAATCGCTGTTTGAATTTGCGCTTGTTGTTTAAAGGCTTCGGCTTTCTTATAAATCGATGCCGCAATTTGATTGCTGATATCTTTATAATCTTGCGAAGTGGTCGCCATCTTCATTTCTTTCGTTAAGATACGACGTTCTGTGGTGTAATGATTTTGCGCTAACTGATACTCACCTTTTTGGAAGTACGAGTGCGCTAAGATGCCATATGCAGTGCGTTTTAAACTTGGGTTAAGCTGCTTGTGCTGCGCCAGTAATCGATTGGCCACGGTAATGGCTCGATCGAATTGATCCAACGCAAACAACGCTTGTGCTGCGTTCGTCAACACAGCAATTGCACGCTCATCTTTATGATACACATTTGCGAAGCGCAACATGCTCTCAACCGATTGCTCGCGCCATTTTGCTTGAGCTTCCTCAGAGGCCTTGTTTTTCGCTAATACATCAGAATGCTTTTGATATGCAATCAAGCTGGCATAAGCGGATTTATTACCCAGTTTGTCACTCTTATCAACATACGCCACAGTGGCATAGTCTTGTGCAGCAATATCAAACTGTGCATTTTCAAAGTGTGCATCGGCTTTTTTATAACGCAATTGCGCAACTTGTTTATCAGCACTAAACGCAGAAATAAATCGACCATAGTAATCCGTGGCCTTCAACAAAGAAGATTGCGCCAACTCAGGTAAAAACTCTTCTTTACTGGTTTTAGCTTTCTTTAGTGCCTGCTGACCTTGGCTATGATAATGGGCCGCCAATTCAACATAGTATTGTTTTAACTGAGCATATACAGATGGCTTTAAGCTTTCATGCTCCGCCAAGTATTTCGATTGCGGAGCGTACAGATCCACAAAGGTTTCTTTCTCAGCCAACACCAGTTTAGGGAATCCACCTTTCACATATGCCGCAATTAACTTGCCATGGAAGTCGCTAGTACGGCTATCCATTGGATAAGACTTGATGAACTCACGATAGGTTGCCGCGCTGTCATCATAACGGGATTTTTCTAAATAAAATTCCGCAAGTTCACTATATAAACGCCAGATGTAAGGTTTGTCTTCCAGCAGATCCACGTCAGAAATGGCTTGCGCCCCACCTAAATTCACCAAAGCCAGACTCATACTGTGTAGCGTATCTTTTACTAATGGTTTTTCCGTGACACTTAATTGACGACCATTCATTTCTGCCACTAATAGATCATTAAGTACAAAGGCAAAATGATCCAAGGCTTTGTTATAACTGCCCTGCTTGTACAGAGACCAGGCCAGCATATAGTGCGCATTAAGAATCAGCTTGCCTGAGTCTTGTACCGTGGTTTCACGATAAGCTTTTTCTGCCTTGGCATACCAATTACGGCTAAAGTAAATATCCCCTAAACGGAAATGCACTTCTGAGATGGCAGGAAAATACGGATGACGATCCACCAAGCGTTCTAACATTTGGCGCGCGTTATTGGTTTGCCCTTCCATGTCATAGGCTTTTGCCAATTGATAAAGCACTTCGGCGTTATCCGGACTATTTGGGTATTTTTCTAAAATATCCACATAACTGGCAATGGCATTACGGTAATAACCTTGCTTAGGCGGCGAATTCACATCCGCTTGCTTAGCATCCCCTTCCAACATATTCACGCCAGCAATACGACGTTCAATTTGCTGTCTTAGGTAATCATCATCCACAAGATCAATTAATTGTTCGTATTCATTGCGCACTTGTTCGTGATCTAAGTTATTGAAATCCAGTGCCGCTTCAGTCTCTATTGTATCTTCTTCTAAAGCCGCAATGGTGCCTTGTGAGCTACACCCGGCTAACGCGATGGCCGTCGATAGGGCAACGAGTTTGAAACCAGTCTTCATCTTATGATCCGACCTCCTCATGGTTGCTCTCCTGTATTTCGCATTCTGTCATCTTCTATGGTGTTAAGCGTTTGGTCATATAGTCTGGCTTTACCTAATTTGGCTTGAGCCCAGTAATAACGCATACGCTCTTCATGATTATCAAGTTCGGCATTCACCACTACACGCATGACCTGTTCTAACTTTTTAATCAGTTCATCGGTAACGGCTAGTTTTTGTTTAATTCTTTTGTGCAGTTTTTTGGCCCAGCGCACATTTTCTTCAGATTGACGATAAGGCTCTTTAATTGATTTGATTTTCGATAACTTATCTTCTAAGAAGGTGAAGCTCTCATCTGTGGCTTCCAGTAGAGCCGTAAAGCGCTCTTGCTCTTCCACATCCAAGGTCATAGTGTGCAAACGCAAATCACTAATTTGATTCTCTAATTCTTCTTGCTGACTTGCGGCTTGCTTAACAAATTGACCAATACCTTCGCTGGTTAAACCTTGCTGGCGATATTGAATAATAAGTTGATGCTCAAGCGCTTGGCGGCCCCAGTAAGTTAAGTTATTACGCAATGCGTATAAGTCACGCAGCTCTTTGATCACACTGTGAAAAGGGTTGCTAGACATCAACTCAATTAAAAACGGCGTTAGCTTGTTGTAATCCAGGCTTGGTTCAGAGCCATACCAATCGGTTTCATCCATCATGGCTTCAAGGTTCACCACAAACTCTTCCGGAATGCGTTGACCCGCAATTACTTTACGTGCGCGTGCGATGGATTCCACACCGCCAGCAAAGGCTTTTTCGGCTAATAAGTATTGCTTTAAAGCACTGCGGGTCGCCCCTTGTTGCTCATACAAATGAGCAAGCAGTACTTTGGCTTCTTGCACTTCGGCGATACTAATCGAACGTTTATCCAAGGCTTTTAACGCAGGTACCGCTTGCGAAAAACGCTTTAGCTTGATCGCCGTCCAGCCATAACTTAATAACGCACGATTACTGTATAAACCTGTGGTGCGAACATTTTGTAGATTCTGCCAAGCACCCAATAAATTATTTTGCTCAATCTCAATATGGGCCAACGCCTGTTTAGCACGATCCGCAAGCACTGCAAATTCTTCAGCTTGATGTAACTTGGCGTAGCCTACGACCTTATTCAAATTGCGTTTGCTATCGGCTAATTGGCCATTACGTAATTGAGTTACGGCCAAGTTAAAAATCAAATACGGCTCATAAGCACTGTTTTTGGCGACAACCGCAATGGCTTGCTCAGCGGTTTCTAGATGCTTGTTTTCAATATTGATTAACGTAGCTAAATAATTAAATTCTTCAGCTATGTCTTTAGGTACATGACCTTGGATACGCGCTAAATTGCGTGCTGCTGCGTCCACTTCGCCTTTTTGGTAATACAGTTTTGCTAAGTAATACCAAGCTTTGTTCGCCGTGGATTCATCCGCCTTACTGTCTAATAAATCTTGGAAAATGATTTGCGCTTGATCCGGCAAACCATAGGACAAAGTCATACCACCTTGTAATAAGCGGGCTTCGTCAGCGTTATGGGTTAATTCATTAGTGGCCTTTGCGTATTCATAGCCAATCAAAGACGCAAAATAATTTTGCTGATAATAATCAAACAAAATCGTGCCGTACTTAAGATCTTTCACCGTATTAGCAAAGGCACTTAAGGGCAGAAAAACAACAACAGCCAATATCAAACCACGCATCGTCATCTCCTTTACCATTGTTTAATGGTAAAGACCGGCTCTTGTTTGGCGTAATCATCCATGATGGCTAGCTCTAAATATTGGCTACCTTTACCCTTGGTAAACTGCAATTCCGTTGCACGTTTGTAAGGTCGACCATTAGGTCCAAGGCCTGTGAAGAATGCAGAAACTGTATGCAAACCATTATTTAAATTGGTCATATGCAAGCGTTGCACACCACCACGGGCTAAGGCTTGACGTTGCTTTTCACTGTATAAGTGACTTGCGATAACTTTGCCGTCCAGTTTTAACTTGATGCTTTCTAAGGTGAAAAACTCACCGGCATCCAATGAAACAAACACACTGGCTTGCGTACTAGAAGGAAATAACAATTCCTCTTCCATTAAGCGCAGGTCTTTATTCAAATCCACCACACTGGATTTAAGCTGCTGAATATCCTTGGATAATTGACTGACCGTTGCCAAAGCTTGTTTAGCACTCTCTTGCTTAGCTTTAGCTGCAAAATCAATGCTCTGGTCATTTGCCCAGCTTTTTGCTGCAAACAGTACACATATCAACCAGGCCCACTGCTTTAAATTTGACCTATTCATAAACCGTCCTACACCAAGATGTGATCAAAAAACATACATAAAATTATCGAACCCATTAACCTGATGACTATTTGACCAGTTCGACAAAATAGAAAATAAGGGCGGCATTATCCGGTGTTTAAATGGGAAATTATCGGTACGGGTTCAAATTCTGAGAGGCTGTTACAAATCTTTTTGGCAAAATTTCAACAATATTTATGTAAGCCTCATTATATTTTTGTAAAAGTGAAGGCCATCACACTCTGTAAGTGATCACTATGCAGGATGTTCCCATGGATGTGCGTACAATGACCCCCTTTCTTTTATGCTCTGTCATGCTTCAACCAGCGGGTGTTTATGTTTCGCGCAGTCTTTTTTATATTTTGTCTCTCTCTTTATACATACAGTTACGCAGGTGACGCTCAACCTAAACGCACCTTATCTGATGATTTATTGAACAATCAGAACGCGGTTCAACTTCAGGTGATTGATACCTATTTAGAACTGCATACCGGCCCAGGTCGTGGCTACCCCATCTTTCATGTCATGGAACAAGGGGAGACTGTGTATGTACATTCCCGCCGCACCAATTGGTTTTATGTGAGTGATCGCCGCAATCGTCAGGGCTGGGTTAAGCAAGAAGGATTGGCACGTACCCTGGCTCCAACTGGTTTACCTGCGGCGCTTCCCAACATCAAACACGGTGACTTTCTCGCACAGCAAGGGCGAGTAGGTTTTAGTTTAGGCCAACAAGACAGTGCAGAAACTGCCAGTATCACCGCGGGCTTCCGTTTATTAAGCTTTGCGGGCATAGAAGCCGAATACGGACAAATTTTTGGGCAACAAATCGATGGTATCAGTTACGGTGCTAGCCTTTTGATTGAGCCCATTAAGAGCTGGTCATTCACGCCGTTCATCTCCAAAGGCTATGGCTGGCAAGAATGGCAACAGAAAACCAAGTTACAAGTGGGCACGTCCAACCAATTTAACAGCCGCTATGAATACACAGGAGTCGGCATCAACTACTACATTGGCTTCAGCTTTGTAGTGCGTGGTGAATTTCGCAAAATGTATTTAGTGGGGGATAACGACTCCCTAAGCAACAGTGCATGGCGCATCGGTTTTAGCAGCTTCTTTTAATACAGATTTAGGTACAGATTTATGACACGTTTTTCTATTGCAACCCTGTTTACCCTCATGGCAAGCCCACTGCTTTGGGCAAACGACAACCTTAATGAAGACACGGGTAATGTGCAGATCAACCCCATTGTCGTAGTTGAGCCAAACGAAGAAGTGCGCGAGCAATACGAAGCACAAATCGATACCGAGTTTTTTGAACTCGGTGCTTATATGGGTGTGCTTGCCATTGAAGACTTTGGCTCATCAACCGTCACCGGTTTGAAGGCCTCTTTTCACGCAACAGAAGACTTTTTCTTACAGGCTAATTACGGCCAAGCGGAAGCAGGATTATCCACAGCGGAATATTATTTTGATAACCAAACCACCAGTATTATTCCTGATCGCAACTATGAATATTACAACTTACTTGTAGGCTATAACTTATTCCCAGGTGAAACCTTTATTACGCAAAACCTCACCTTAAACAGCACATTTTATGTGGTGGCCGGTGCAGGTAACACCGACTTTGCGGGAGATAACCATTTCACTCTCACCTTTGGTTCCGGTTATCGCATCATCCTCACCGATTGGCTTACGTGGAATATGGATTTTCGTGATCATTCTTTCGACACTCAAATCGGCGCAAAAGAAAAGCGTACCCATAATTTAGAGTTCTCGCTGGGTCTAACTGCTTTCTTCTAGGATGTTGACCGGTCATAAACCATGGACGGCGTCACAAATTTTTACAAAACTCACACAAAAGTATAAGAACCCTCTGAAAACTGGACGTGTATCCCAGTTTTTTCGGGGGTCGCAGACTAAACTAGCCCCATCATTTTAAATAGTTATTCGTCGAATTAAGGGGCCAGCATGAACACGTTTCGTTTTTCAGCATTTGCATCTGGCTTACTGATGATCAGCCAATTATCAGTGGCAAACTCGCCTTCCGATTACGACTCCGTTTGCCAATGTGTGGACCCATACAACGGCGTACGCCAAATCCCTGTGACCATTCGTGACTTCACTGAAGATCACGCAGACTTTGAAGGCACAACTGGATTTGAGCGCGGCATCGTAGAAAAAGATTTAGGATCTGACGGTCGCCCAGTATACGCCAAAGATGGTGAATACAGCCTGACCACTAATGGTAGTGAAAACTTCAACATGTGGTACCGCAATGTACCTGGAGTGAATACCGCCATTAACAAGCAATTAGAAATGCGCGAAATTTCTCCAGGTTTTTGGGAATACAGTGACTCCAACTTTTTTCCAATTGACCATGAAGGCTTTGGCAACCAGGGCAACAGCCACAATTATCACTTCACATTAGAAACGCATCTTAAGTTTTTCTACGTTGAAGGCGGCACGTTTAGCTTTAAAGGGGATGACGATTTATGGATCTTCATCAACGGTAAGCTTGCCATTGATCTAGGCGGCGTGCATGGCGTTGAAGAAAAAGTGGTTTATCTTGATGATATCGCCGATGAATTAGGCATCGAACCAGGCAACACCTATTCGTTTGATTTATTCTTTGCCGAGCGCCACTTAACGGAATCTAACTTTAAATTTCAAACTACGTTTGAATTACAATGTTTGTAATTTAAACCGCCAATAAAAAACGGGAGCCATGCTCCCGTTTTTTATGCCTGCTATTTAATGAGTGGTTATTCCACTAAATAAATACCCTCTTTCTCGATGCGAATTAAACGCTGCTTGTACAAGGTGCCAATGGCTTGCTTGTAGCTGTTTTTAGAGCAGTGAAACATCTTTTTAATGTCATCTGGTTGGCTTTTATCACTCAAGGGGATAAAACCATTTTCCGCTTTTAATTTTTCTAACACGTCACCGGCCAAGCCCTCTACGCGAGCAAAGCCTGGCTGCTCCAGTGTGATTTCAATTTTTTGATCATCACGCACACGTTTAATAAACGCTTGTAGTTTGTCACCGCGACCAATCGGTTTAAAAATATCTGAATGATAAATCAAACCCCAATAGGTGCCGTCCACAATGACCTTCATACCAAGGTCAGTTTTGGCTCCCACCACAATATTCACCGCTTGACCGGTTTTATAAACTTGGGTCTCGTCGGTATCGTATAAAAACGTATCCAGCTTAGTGGACGCGGTTAAACGATCAGAGTCATCTAAATAAATGCGCACCAGAGCTTTACGGCCTTTCTCTAACTTATGGCTTTGCTCGGAAAACGGCACCAAAATATCCCGCGGCAAACCAATATCCAAAAACGCACCCACAGGGCTTTCATCCACCACATTTAAATAGGCAAAATCCCCCACCATGGCCAATGGCGTTTGCGTGGTGGCGATTAAGCGATCTTCACTATCACGATAAATAAACACATTCACTTTCGAGCCCAACGTCATGTCGTCTGTGATGTATTGTTTAGGTAATAAAATTTCGCCGTGCTTACCGCCGTCCAGTTGCAAGCCGCGAGGCAATTGTCGCAACACTGTTAATTCATTAAAGCGGCCAATGTTTAGCATAATGCGTTCTCTGTTTTTAAGCCTTGAGCTTAGGTGTTAATTGATAAACCCGTTGAAATAATTCCGCTAAACCGTTTTGCGCAAATCGAGGTTCATGCTCAATGATATTGCCTTCTTTTAATAAGGTTATATCAAAGTGGGTTTGATAATGTTGGCTGATCTCATTACCCGAAACCGCAAACGGCGGTCCATTCATAATGGATTGATCGTAATCTAGAGTGATTACACATTGCTGGGCATCTGGACATAAAGCCATTAGATGCATGGCGTATTGCGCGCGCATGGATTCGGGCAAAGCAATAATCGCTGCACGGTCATAAATCCAATCCACATCATTTAATCGCTCAGCTGTTAGCTGAAAGAAATCACCTGCGTAAATCGTTAATTGCTCTGCACTATAACAAGTACCCCCTGCCCATGTACTTGTAATAGGGGCCAAATGTAAGCGTTCAAAAACGGCTTGTACGGCCTGCTCGCTTAATTCATTGGCAATAACGTGGTAACCCTTAGCTAAGAAAAAGTCCAAATCAAACGTCTTGCCACACAAAGGCACGAATACCGTTTGAGACTCAGAACTGGGCATCATTTGCGGCCATAAAGCAACAAGCCAAGGGTGCGGAGCCGGTAAGTGAAAACCAATTTCATTGTTTTGCCATTTATTCAGCCAAAACTGCGCTTGCATATTTTCCCCTTAAAATTCGGTTTTCATAACAGCGACGGTTTGTCGAAACGCTTCCGCCTCACAGGCATCTTTCGCAATACATTCCCACTGCCAAGCAAGTTGAGAATCCACTTTACGATACTGAAACATTAAAAAACTTGGCCAAATTTGCTGCGGTTTAATGTCCATGGACTGCCATTGACCATCCATCAATCGCTGTGCTTGTCCTTGGAAAAATCGCCATTGCCTAGGTTGATTATAGGCAAAACCCGATCGCCTCCAATGCCAAACATAACCCACTTGTAGCGCAATTAATGGCAAAACATAAGGAATATTAGAGATACCCACGCTCAGGTAAGCCAAGCAGAGTAAAATGTGCAGGACCCAATGGCCCTGCTCAAATAACTTAGAAGATTGAATCGATAAGTTAACTGGGTTGTACACGTTGAAGAATCATATCCACAATATAGGCATGATCCGGATCTTGCGGTCGTGCATTCTGCATGAACCACTGGAATAAATCGGGATCTTCACAGTCCAGTAAACGACGGTACTTAGCCTGATCTTCTTCGCTCAAGTCGCTGTACACTTCTTCTAAAAATGGCAACAGCAACACATCCAGTTCTAACATGCCACGACGGCTATGCCACCAAAGACGTTTTTTCTCTGTGGCCAAATCTTCTGCGGTCATTTGTGAGCGATCTTCAGACACACGCACCTCTACTTAATAAAACGGCAAGCTGAAATTGGCGCGCAGTATATCATCTCCCCCAAGATTTAGGGATAACTTGCTGACACCTAAGCATTCCCCATTGCTCTAAACCCGAGTAAAATAGTCGGATTATTGATTAGGAGTACCCCATGGCAAGCATTTGGTCCCAATTGACGCAGGCATCCACCGAGAAACAAGCTCATGATTGCGTCCTCTACCCTATTGAAGATCAGCAAGCGCTTGCCATTTCTGGCCCAGACAGCAGTAAATTCATGCAGGGTCAGTTCACCTGCCACCTAAATGAAATCACCCCCCAGTCATTTCGTAACGGCGCTTGCTGCAATGCCAAAGGTCGCATGGTGGCCAGCTTTCAACTCATGCAACAGACAGAGAACGCATACCTCCTGACCATGCATGAATCTCTAAGTGAGACACTGCAAAGCCACCTTAAAAAATACATGGTGTTCTTCAAGACCCAGATGCAACCCGCAAACTATGTGGGTGCGGGTATCACAGGGGCCGATGCTAAAAACTTATTAGAAAGTGTCTTTCCAAACGTGCCAGAGCAGCCTTTTGCGCAAGTGGTGCATGAAGGTCACATCCTTATTCAGCTACCCCATGGTGCCGGCTATCAGTTATGGCTAGCGCAAGAACAGGCATTGGATATTCTTAACAAACTAAATAGTAAGTGCACACTATCCAATAATAACCAATGGAATGAGAATCTCATTCGTCATGGCCTAGGCTTTGTAAGTGCCAAAATCAGTGAAGAGCTGATACCGCAGATGATGAATTTATCCCAATGTGGCGGTGTGAGCTTTAGTAAAGGCTGCTACACCGGCCAAGAAATCGTGGCCCGCATGCAGTACTTAGGAAAACTCAAACGTCACATGTACCGCATCGCTTTAGACAGCCAACACAAGGTCAGCGCGGGCGATGACGTATTTGCAAAAGAACACGCAAGCCCAGTCGGTGTGGTGGTGAACGCTACTTTAATAGATAACCAGCAACAGGCGCTCATTGTCTTAGAAGACAAAGCCTTAACCGCGCTGGCTGAAGGTGCAATATTTGTAGGCCCTGAGCAGGTAATTGCCAAGGAACTGCTATCCTTACCTTATGACGTAATAGACGGCCAGCCTGATTAGCGGATGCAGCTGGCCTCTTTGACAAAGGAATGCCCATGGCCAGCTTACTTGAAACCGTTGCCAACGAACTCATCACACAAATCAAAAACGATACCTTGGTGCTGCCCAGCTTACCTGAAGTGTGTCTGAAAGTGAGGGATGTGGCCGAAGACATTGAGTCCACCATCCCTCAACTAGCCGATCTTATTATTCAAGATGCCGCCCTTTCAGCCCGCATTATTAAAGTCGCCAATAGCCCCTTAGTGCGCACGCCATCTGAAGTCACCGATTTAGTTACCGCCATTAATCGACTTGGCATTAACTTCACTTCCAATCTAGCCATGGGTCTAGCCATGGAGCAATTATTTCAAGCCACCAGCGATGTGGTTGATCGACGCATGCGCAGTATTTGGCAACAAAGCACCGAGGTAGCGTCTATCTGTCATGTATTAGCCGCCCACTACACCAAGCTGCATCCAGAAGAAGCCATGTTAGCAGGCCTTGTTCATAAGATTGGCGCACTGCCTGTGCTCACTTATGCCGAGGACAATAACGCCTTACTCAATGATGCCTTTGCCCTAGATAAACTCATCGACAAGTTACATCCCGTTATCGGTAGCCATATATTAAAAGCGTGGCGCTTCCCTAAAGAGATTTTGAATGTGCCAGGACAATACTTGAAATTTGACCGTGACATAGACCAAGTGGATTACGCCGATCTTGTGACTGTGGCGGTTTTGCAATCCCATGCGGACACAGAACACCCTTATGCCAAACTGGATTGGAGCACCATTAAAGCCTTTGATCGCGTGGGGCTATCCCCAGATATGGACATCGCCGAAGCCATTGATATCGAAGACGATATATCCGGTTTATTGGAGTAACTAATAGTTGATGAAATTTCGTCTATACTAAAATCAGTCATCATGACAGGGAACCACCATGGCTGAGAAAAACGAGCGCCTCATCGATCGCGACCCTAAGGCTGAAGAAGAAGCTCAAGCCGCTGCAGCTGTGCCTTTCTATAAGAACCCAACGTTCTCCTTAGTGCTTAAAGTCAGCTTATCTCTTGGCTTAATCAGTACATTGATAACGGGCTTGCTCATTACTAACTCCCGCTTAAGTGCCGTTGAAGATCTTTTCAAGAATACTCTTGTGCAAGTATCTCAAGTGTCTGAGCAACAAAAGATCATGCTGGAAAACCTGAAGCTACTCACAGATGACCACAAACGCTTGGTGGCCAAAGTAGAAACACTGGATTTAGAAAGCGCACAAGGCGAACTGACACAGGCTCTGAAAATTCTGGACACCCAGAGCAAAGCCATCGACAAGCAACTAGCTGTTACACGCAATGGTTTGATCAGTTTGTCGCGTATGATTCAAGGCAGCCGTGTATGGCAAGAAGATTACAGTGGTCAATATCAAAGTCTGTTTAATGACAACAAAGAAATTAAGCAGATGATCAAAGATCTTCGTGGCATTAAAGAAGAAAAACGCGAAGCACCCAAATACATTGAAATGGATTTCTAATTTTCATCTCCTCGTATTTTCCTTAAAATGGTCAGCGAATTTTTAACGACGCTGACCATGACTGAACCATCCTCCACTTTTGAATTTTCACTCTGGCAAGAACCTCACTTTCGCCCGGTGAATCAATTTTATCGCCGTCAAAAACACAAGGGCAGCGCCAGTGGTGATGAACAGGTTTTCATTGGTAAAGACCAAGAAGAGGTGATTGTCAGTGCCGTACGTCTAGTACCCAATGACGGCTTTTTTTGGCTTCGCAGTTTATATGTAGAGCATACACTAAGAGGGCAAAACCTTGGCTCAAGCCTGCTTGAGTTTGTGCATCAACATACCCAACTACCTATCTACTGTTTCCCCTATTCCCACTTACAGTCCTTCTATGAGCGTGCTGGTTATACCCTGGTTTCACCCAACGATTTACCAAATGACTTAAACCAGCTGTTCACTCGCTACAAAGGCAAAGGGGAAAATATTCTCGCAATGGCCCGTAACTAGCCAGACGAAACTGTAAACACTTGTTTATCAAACGTAACGCTTGAGCACGGGCTTTGTGAATGATTATTCACAGGTTAGAATAGCGCCTCTACATTTCATCTAAACATACATTGAGATTGCTATGACACAAGCCAATCGCTTAAGTAAAACGGCACAAAAACTACAAAATTTACCAGAATTCATGCGCAGTTTTGCCATGAGTAAAGCCTTTGGCAGCGTAATTAAATACGCAGGTCATTCAGGGGTGCGTTTTGAAAAGTTAAGCCACAACGAATGTGTGGTCAGCCTAAAAAATAAAAAGAAAGTGCAAAACCATATTGGTGGTATTCACGCTGCCGCAATGGCTTTACTGGCTGAAACCGCAACCGGTTTCGTGTTTGGTATGAATGTACCGGATAGCAAACTGCCTGTGATTAAAAAAATGGACATCGACTACGTGAAGCGCTCCACTGGTGACATGCGTGCGGTAGCCACCTTAACCGATGAACAAATCCAAAAAATTCAAACTGAAGAAAAAGGCGAAGTGACCGTTCCGGTGATCATCACTGACGAAGCTAACGTTGAGCCAATTAAAGCCAGCATGACTTGGGCTTGGACCGCTAAACGTCGTTAATTTATATAAGACGTTAATCTTCCTCACCCTGCGCCAAGGCGTTTAATCTTGGCGCAGACATACTTATCTGTCTCTCCTTGCACGCCACATCCCAAGCCTTTGTCTGAATTTGCTACTAAATTGGCCAAATTTCACATGGGTGAAAGTCCATTGCTTCACTTTACTCAAAGAGTGCGAAAAAGGTCACAAGAAACCTCGCTCAATCTCAACCGCAAACAAAGAGAACACTATGAAGACTATGACTTTGAGTGCAGTCGGGCTCTGTGCAAGCCTGGTATGCAGTGCCACGTTAGCCATGTCCAAGCCGCCTGCTCCTACTCCACAACCTCAAGCCCAAGGATTCACAGGAGATGTGAACGCCATGGCGCAGCAATGCTTTTCGGTACAATCCCCGAGTACGGGCGATTACCTACAAAAGTACACCAAAGGTGGTTTGATCGATGATGGCTTAGGCTATCACTTTGTTAATACAGCCAAAGACAATGCCACTCGCTTCTTTATGAAGCCCACATCGTTTGGCAAATATTTATTAACCGATAAAGAAGGTCGTTACTTTGCCAGTCACTTACCGGCAGAGATCAGCGCCGGTCGTTATGCCGGTGAATTTGCAGAATGGACCATCCAAAAAGAAGGCAGTGACCGTTACAGCCTTCACGGCACGGCCTTAAACATGAAAGTGCGCCATCACTTTACCGATGGTAATTTATATTTCTTTGATTTATTGAATCCTTTCAATCTCAACAGTGAAAACACTTTTAAATTAGTACCTCAAACTAACTGTACCGATTTTCCAGAAGTGACCACCAATGTCACCGGTGACAAATCCGTATTGAAAGGCAATGTAAATGAGCCGGTACGCGGTTTTGTTGATCCCCATACGCACATCACGTCTTATGAATTCATGGGCGGTAAAATGATGGCGGGCAAACCGTTTCATCGCTGGGGCGTTGAAGAAGCCTTAAAAGACAGTAAAGACATTCACGGCCCGAATGGCTCATTGGATTTAATTGGTAACCTATATACGTTTGAAGACCCTAACATGCGTTATGACACCCGTGGTTGGCCGGACTTTCCTTGGTGGCCTAACCATAAACAAATGAGCCACATGGGTTACTACTACAAGTGGATCGAACGTGCTTACCTGTCGGGTTTGCGTTTGATGGTCACCGATCTTGTGGAAAACGAAGTGCTGTGTAATGTGCAGAAAACCATTAACCCAGCCAGCTGGATTAATCCAAACAGCTGTAACACCATGGACAGTATTCGTTTACAAGTAAAACGCTTAAACGAAATGCAAGCCTACATCGATGCGCAAAGCGGCGGCCCAGGCAAAGGTTTCTTCCAACTGGTCACGTCACCCGAACAAGCTCGTGAAGTCATTGCTAACGGTCAAATGGCGGTACTCATGGGTGTAGAAGCCAGTGAGACATTCAACTGTGGATTAAAAGATACCTGCACCATTCACACCATCGAAACCCAATTAAATGAGTTATATGATTTAGGTGTACGCACCATTTATCCAACTCATAAGTTTGATAACAAACTCGGTGGCTCTGCCGTTGAAGATGGCTTCATCAACCTTGGGCAATTCCTAGCAAGCGGTCGCTTCTTTGAAACCAAAGAATGTGACGCACACACTCATGGAAAACACTTTAAATCTGGCTTCCCACTGATCGGACAAGTACCAGTATTAAAAGAAATCCTCGATGGTATTGGTTTAAATCCAGTTTACGACGAAAGCATCGAACACTGTAACCAACACGGCATTACCGACCTAGGTGTGTACCTTGTGAACCGCATGATTGATAAAAACATGTTAATCGAACTGGATCACATGAGTAATGACACCGCCACAGCGGTAATGGATATTGTGGAAGCCCGTAACTACTCTGGCGTGATCACCTCTCACAGCTGGATGCGTGATGGTAAAAATGGTGAAGTTCACAATAACACTCGTCGTTTAATCGAAGCCGGTGGTTTCAGCGCGCCGTACAACTCAGATGCCAACAACATTTCTGGAAGCATCAGTCGCTACCTAGATATCGTTGAACAAACGCCGTACCTAAATGGTGTGGGTTTTGGTACCGACATGAGTGGTTTAGGTGGTCAGGCTGGTCCACGTTACGATACCGATACCGACCCTCTTAACTATCCATACACCTCAGAGTTTGGTCTTGTGTTTGATAAACAAACATCCGGTAATCGCGTGTTCGATTTAAACACTGATGGTATCGCCCACTATGGTCTAGTGGCGGATCACTTACAGGATATTCGCGAACAAGCGCCACAGCGCATTTACGAAGCGGTAATGAATTCTGCCGAAGCGTATTTGCAAATGTGGGAACGCGCTGAAAGTGCCTCGAGCACAGCGCACTATGATCCGTTAAATTAACCGCTCAAAAAGTAAACAAAAAAGGCGCTCATTGAGCGCCTTTTTTGTTAGTTAATCTGAACTTTATTTTTTATTCCTTATCTTAGTCGAGTTAATTAACAAGAAAGGACTCATCATGCACCGGATTGCACTTCTTATCCCTTACCTATTTTTGACCGCTTGTGCTCTCTCCACAGGTTACTCTCCAGACACATCCTACAGTGGTATTCGACATGAAACATCACGTGTTCAAGATGTGTATTTATTCTATCCAGGAACACCTGTACCAGGAGAGTTCCAACAACTCGGTTTAGTCAGTGCAACGGGAGATAGTAGTTCAAGCGATCGGGATGTCATTTCACATTTGAAAATGAAAGCATTAAATATTGGCGCCGACGCATTAATAGCGGTCAATCGTCACATTGAACCACGTGAAGCTGGATTAATTTTTGATGATGAAAGAGACAACTACAATGCCATTGCCTATCAAGGTACCGCTATTCGATTCAATGATATCGAGACGTTACCTGAGCATATTAAAACAGTAATGGCATCTCCAGATTATTCAGCCCAAACCAGAGTGAATCAAGATAAAGAAAGCAGCTCAAATAGTACGATGTTTGAATTATTTTTATCATTAGTCTTAGGAATAGCTTACTTAGTCACATTATGACTTGAATTCAAAAATCCTTATTCATTCAGCGCCACAATATTTGCCTTCTTAAAGAAATTAAATTCTGTGGCAGTGGCGCTGGTGTAAGCCCCCATCATACGCGTGACAATTAAATCCCCATCATTTAATTTTGGCAGCATAATGGCCTCATCAATGACATCAATACTGTCGCAAGTGGGACCTGCTAAAACCGACTCCACACGAGGGGCTTCTGCATTAAACACATCGATTGGATAATGCCCGTGATCAAATAAAATACCGCTAAATGATCCATACACACCATCATCCAAATAGTACCAAGGTTTACCACTGCGAATAGCTTGTCCCATAACAGAGGCCACACTCATAACCGCAGGGCCCACAATAAAACGGCCCGGCTCTGCTAATAACGCAATCTTGTTGGGGACTTTGTTCAAAGCCTCACGAATGGGAGCACAATATTCGTGAATATTTAAATCTTCTTCACCATAAGAAACTGGAAAGCCACCGCCAATATCCAAGGTGGTGATGTCTGGTAAACCTGCCTGTTGCGCATTTTCAATCACCTCCAGACAACGACCAATGGCATACACATAACGCTGAGGGTCCATGGTTTGCGAGCCCACATGAAACGAGATGCCTGAAATACGAATGCCCAAGTCGTTCGCCTGTTGCAAAATAGAAATGGCAGCATCCACATTGCAGCCAAATTTTTTCGACAAGTCGGAAAACACATCAGCATTAGGAAAACTTAAACGCAGAAATAACTGTACTTGATCCTTATATGGAATGAACTTACGTAACTCATTCACGCCATCAATCACAAAACGCGTACAGCCATATTCCATGGCATAACGAATATCAGAATCCCTCTTTATGGGGTGAGTGTGAATCGTGCTATTTGGGTCCACACCTTGGCGCCTCACCATATCCACCTCACCATTACTGGCGAGATCAAAACTGGCCCCTTCATTGAGCAAGGTTTTTACCACCACATCATGGGGCAAAGGCTTTAAAGCAAAATGCAGCGTCACATTGGGTAAGGCATGTTTGAGTAACTGATATTGCTGACGTAACACTTGGCAGTCCAACAGCAATAGTGGCGAGCCGTGTTGCGCCACAAGCTCTTCAATTACGGCTTTGTTTTCTAGGGATAAGGGCAGGTGTCTTACATGGGTATTGGCCAAAAGGCCTATATCGGCATATTTCATTAGACGCTCCATTGCCAAGTGTCAGTCATTGCTCATTATCATTAAGCATAGTCAGACTTGAGTACAACAACCATTCCATGAAGGTTTTATGAATATATTGTTAATGCAAAAATTATATTAGGGAGAGCTTCATCGAAGAAATATGTCGGCGCGAGTTCCTGTAACTCATCACAAAGAATGTAAAAAATAAAAAACGGCCAATAAAGATTGGCCGTTTTCATTACAGGAATTACTTAAACTTCACCACCGCTCTATAACGAGCCTTACCCTCACGCACATGATCAATGGCTTCATTAATGTTTTCTTTATCAAATAATTCCACTTGCGGTTTCACCCCATGACGCACTGCAAACTCTAGCATTTGCGCAATCACCGCAGGACTGCCCACAGGGCTCGCCGATACACTGCGCTGCGCTAACATCATTGGGAACACACTGATGTTCAATGGCTCCAACACCGCACCCACAAAATGTAAGCGTCCTTTGGCTTTCAATGTACCGATATAAGCATCCCAGTTTAGAGATACATTCACAGTTGAGATAATCATATCAAAGCTGCCAGCGGCGGCTTCCAGTTGTTTGGCATCTTTAGAGTTTAGAGTTTTGTGAGCCCCTAAGGTTAAGGCTTCTTTTTCTTTATCCGGATTCGAAGTGAACGCAGTCACCTCACAACCCCAAGCGCGTAAGAATTGCAGAGCCATGTGACCTAAGCCACCAATACCAATCACCGCCACTCGTGCAGTGGGTTTTAGATCGTATTGCACCATAGGGTTATACACGGTCACACCACCACAAAATAATGGGCCGGCATGACTCATATCCAATCCATCCGGAAGCTTAATCACCGCTGTGCTTTGGGCACGCACTTTATCGGCAAAGCCACCGTGTCGACCAATAATAGTTGGGCTAGAAGTACCACACAGGTTATGGTCTCCCTGCATGCAGTTTTCGCAATGATTACAATAGGCGCTGTGCCAACCCAAACCGACACGATCGCCCGCTTTTAAGTGGGTCACTTGTTCGCCTACTTGACTCACCACCCCAGCCACTTCGTGACCTGCCACTAACGGATAGCGGCTAAAGCCCCATTCGTTATCCAACATGCTCACGTCAGAATGGCACACACCACAGTAATGCACCTCGATTTCCACTTCTTGGCCACCCAAGGCGCCAGGATCATATTCAAACGGTTCCAGCTGACCTTTGGCTTGATGAGCAGCATATGCATGAATCATGGTGTTCTCCTTTATTGTGTGGCAGCCATTAAAACGCCCATTTAATGAAGGTACTAGAGCGATTCATCGAACGGGCTGTTGCAGGCGAATGAATACCCAGGTGCTGGGTAAAGTGCATTAGAATGAATAAGATACGCAATCTCGAACCCATTGGATTGCTCTATACTGTCTGACAATCTAAGGCATTCTCTCAGTTAAGCACTAAAATTCTGTAATTTGGGGGATTTCTGGTAGAATCCGCGCAAAATTTAAACGGGTACAAGCCTTTGTTTACACAGTTCAATCTGCAAGCCCCACTCCTCAAAGCCATCGAGAAGTTAGGGTTCAACAAACCCACGCCAGTTCAGGAGCAAGCCATCCCAGCTGCTTTAGATAAACAAGACATCATGGTATGCGCTCAGACCGGCAGTGGTAAATCCGCCGCATTTTTGCTGCCTATGCTGCAACACTTACTGACGCAAACTGCCCCTAACTCAAAAACCCGTGCGTTGGTCTTAGTACCCACCCGAGAATTAGCCCGCCAGCTACTAAAACAATGCGAAGCGCTAGCTAAATTCAGCAACATTCAAGTAGCGGCCATTACCGGTGGCCAAGAATTTAAGTTCCAAGCGGCACTGTTTCGTAAAAACCCGGAAATCATCATCGCAACCCCAGGTCGATTATTAGAGCACATGGGCAAAAACGAAGGCCTAATGGAAGACGTGGAAGTCTTAGTATTAGATGAAGCCGATCGCATGCTGGATATGGGCTTCTCGGAAGACGTACTCAACATTGCCGGCCAATGCTCACACCCTAAACGCCAAACCATGCTGTTTTCTGCCACGTTAAAACAACGTGGTATGAAGCACATCATTGATACGGTATTAAATGATCCTAAGAACATCCTAGTGGATGATTTTAAAGGCGAACACGACAGCATCGAACAAGAAGTCATGCTGGCCGATGACGACAAACATAAGCAACGCTTATTGACCTGGTTACTGGCTAATAAAACCTATCGCCAAGCCATTATTTTTGTAAACACCAAGGTGAAAGCCGATAGCCTTTATCATTTTTTGGGTTATCACGATATTAACGCCGCGGTGTTACAAGGCGACATGTCCCAAGATGAGCGCAACCATGTAATGGTGCGCATGCAACAAAAAGGCATCGACGTATTAGTGGCCACAGATGTAGCGGCCCGAGGCTTAGACGTTAAACAAATTGATCTAGTGGTGAACTTCGATATGCCAAGAAGCGGCGACGATTATGTACACCGCATTGGTCGTACCGGTCGCGCGGGTGAACAAGGCGTAGCCGTTTCCTTAGTGGATCACACCGAGTGGAATTTGAAATGCGCCATCGAGCGTTATTTGCGCATTGAAATGACCCAGAAAAAAGCCAAAGGATTAGAAGGCCAATACAAAGGCCCGAAAAAAATGAAATCCAATGGCAAGCCTGTGGGTAAAAAACCGGCCAAGAAAAAAGACAATAAAAAACCTGCTAATAAAAAAGCAGGTAAAAAACCGACTATGGGACAAAAAGCTTCCAATGGAAAACCCGCCAGCAAGCCAAGATTGGGGGATGGCAGTGCGCCATTCAAACCCAAGCGTGGCGAATAGGCTTTTGGAATCCAATTAACCCCATTACAAGATTAAGGCTCCCTATGAAATACTTTTGGAAAACCGTGCGCTTCGTTTTGGCACAAATCATTTTATTGGCGGATTTTTGTTATCGCCCGAAAGCCGTAAAACGCAAAGCAGAGAAACAAGCGGACTTAGATGAACAATGCCAGCAACTGGCGCTATACCAATACAAGGCGTGCCCATTTTGTGTGAAAGTGCGCTGGGCGATGCGTCGCAATAATATGAAAGTGGAATTACGTGACGCGAAAAACAATGCAGAGAATGCCTACGAGCTGGAAAACCAAGGAGGTAAATTAAAAGTGCCTTGCTTGAAAATCACCCAGCTTGATGGTTCTAGTCAGTGGATGTATGAATCCAAAGATATTATCGCCTATTTGCAAAATTTAGCAGACGGTGCAACTCGAATTGAGTTGGAACCAAGCTTAGCCAAGGCCAGCTAAAGTAAACGTACATCAAAAAATACCCGCATCTGCGGGTATTTTTTTGTCTTTTGTATTGGCTCGATTTATTGAATAGCAAACAATTCCACATCGAAAATCAATGTGGAACCCGGTTTAATCACACCGGCATTGCGATTACCGTAAGCCAAACGACTCGGAATAAAAAAGCGCGTTTTCTCCCCTACCACCATCAATTGCACACCTTCCGTCCAACCTGGAATCACCTGATTTAATGGAAAACTAATGGTTTGACCACGGCGCACTGAGCTATCAAACACAGTACCATCCAACAAGGTGCCATGATAATGCACGGTAACTGTACTATTGGCTTTTGGATGCGTATCCCCTGTACCGGCTTCTAGAACTTGATACTGCAAACCCGATTCTGTGGTTATCACTCCTTCTTTTTTAGCGTTTTCAGCTAGAAATGCAGCACCCGCTTCAATGTTGCCACGAGCTGCGCGCTTGTTTTTAAAATGGCGAAACGTAAAAAAGAAAACGATACACGCAACAGCGATTAAAAATAATGGAGGCATGGGCGATCCTTATTATAAAAGATCGAAGTGTACCTGAGAAAACCAGAATTAAACATGAAAGGACTCCCACGTCATAGCATGGGAGCAAAAAGACATATTCTTAGTCGAAGAGCACGCCCACTTTGAGTTTTTCTGCGCGATAAATTTCTTCACCATCCACTTCCACTGAACCGGAAGCCACCGCAATTACCATTTGTTTGTTCTTTAAACTGCGATCGATGCTGATTTTAAAACTCACGGTTTTAGCGTTTGGACGCACTTCACCAAAAAACTTCACTTCGCCGATTCCCAGTGCACGTAACTTACCGTGATGACCTTTTGCCGCCAAAATAGCACCGATACTTTGCCACATGCCTTCGATGCCTAAACAGCCCGGCATGATTGGGTCCCCTGGAAAATGACAGCGGAAAAACCAAGCGTTTTCATCAATGGCCATTTCCGTCACCACTTCGCCTTTACCGTTTTTGCCGCCGTTCACATCCAAATGACGAATATGCTGAATGATGCCTAGCTCATCCACTGGCAATTTAATTTCAATGCCTTGAGCCGAAAAATGATCCAGTAATGCTTGTACTGGCATATCTTCAATCACGTCCAGCGTCTTCATATTGGTTTGTGTGGGTAACTGTGTCATGCACCACGCCTTTTTATAATTCGAGTGGGCGGCACTGTACGGATTTTTGTCCACATAAGCTTAACTTGGGGCATCAGGCATTTGACTCTGTGTAACACCCCAAACCTTCAAGCTGCCTGATTTTTATGCAACCAAACTTCAATGCCCTGTGCATTCAACAACACATCACTGGCGATCACTTGCGCATATTCTGCCGAGCTTAAAGTGGTCTCATGCTGACTCAAGTCATTCATCAAATAACGTAACAGTCGGCCATTTAACTCGTTTAACCACTGATCCACTGGCACCTGCTCTTGCACCTCGAGAGCAATGCGGACGAATTCATCCACAAGATACAATAATCGCTTGCCTAGCTCTTGAGGGTTTTCCACCATGCTGTAATGGGTCAAGAACATGCGTTTCGGCTCGTAACTCAATAAACGTTTAATCGAGGCTTTTAAAGCCTCTGGGTCGAACTGCACAGGCGTCGTCGTCGGGAAAATAAAAGGCCCATTGTGAGTGGTCAGTTCTTGGTACGCCAAACCAAAGGTATCCCCAGTGAAAAATCCCTCACTCACATCATCAAACACACAATAGTGGTGACGGGCATGCCCTGGTGTATCTAAAAACGTTAATGTGCGCGAACCCAGTTTTAACGTTTGTCCATCTTCCACACTCATAACTTGCGCTGGGTCTATGGGTAATAAGTCCCCATACACAGATTGAAACATGGCTTCCCCGTAAACCGCAGTAGCACCGGCTTGTAATTTACTGGGATCAATCATATGTCGAGCCCCTTGTGGATGAACCACCAATTGCGCATGTGGCAAAGCCTGCATGAGTAATCCTGCGCCTCCGGCATGATCCAAATGCACATGGGTGGGCATCACGTATTTAATGGCAGACGAGGGCAAATTGTGTTGCTCTAGAAAGGCAAAAATCAACGGTACGGTATCTTTGGTGCCGGTTTCAATGATGGCCACTTCGCCATCTTGCTCCATCACATAGCAGGCCGCCATGTGCTCTCTTTGATAGGCCGTGTCCAACACATGAATGCCCCAACCCAGATATTCTGCTTTCACCATTGCTCAGTCCTCAAATACCCATCAACCCATATCGAAGCCACTATGCCTAAGCCCCACATGAAACACCATGGGCACAACTGCCACTCACCTAGCCCATCCGTGCCAATTGAGGGATTTAGCCAATCCAGTTCACTTTTTTAACGTGAAAATGGGACTTTTTGGCACAGATTAGCCACTTGAGGCTTTAGGAATAACGGATATGGCCTATAACTTAAAGAGATAGGGAAGTTTTCATGAAAACAGTGATGTCACTCAGCTCAGCTCAATTACGCCACGTGGTATTTTGGCCACTCATATTGCTGTGTCTGCTTATTTTAGCTGTGGCCAGTTGGAGCCTATATCAAAACGCGCAAACTCAAAATCATCTGCAACTGGCCGCCGTAGAAGACAACCAACAACAAGTAGCGAAACAATATTCACAAAAACTGGATGAGATGATCATTTCCCGCCTTGATCAGCTCATGGCGCAAAAACAGCAACAAATCCAAAACTACCTGACACAATTAAATAAGCAGCTCATTACGCTTGCCAATTCCACCATGAGCCAAGTGGCCTCTCAGGCTTTTCGCATAACCTATCGCAGTTACCTCGCCGAACGCGAGCCGTTTTCTCAAGACCCTAATGAGGATGTAAAAAAATATTATGCTCAACACTCAGATCAAAAAGCTTACCTAAATGAACTGGGGCAAGCTCTGCAATACGACTTCTTAGTGCACAACACAGAGTCACTCAAACGTAACTTTAATGAGACCGAAGTGGATACCAGTTACAGCCGTGTGCATAGCCTTTACCATCCGATTTATCGTCATTACATCGAACAATTTGCATTTGAAGACTTATACATAGTGGATGCCACCAGTGGCGATGTGTTGTATAGCGTGGCAAAACATTCGGACTTCGCCAATCATCTATGGCATGAAGACGTGGCTAACTCCCCTCTGGCTATCAGTTATAAACACGCATTGAAATTAAAACCTGGGCAAAGCTTGTTTAGCGAGTTCAGCGAATATGGCCCAGCCAACAATGCCTTAAGCGCTTTTATGAGTACGCCGATTGTCAGCCAAGACCCGGCACGAAATACCATCGAAGCCATATTAATATTCCGCTTACCGGCAAAAGCGTTTGCTCCATTACTGCAAGTACAAGGGTTTGAGCGTGCGCATATTTTTATGAGTAATGAACAACAAACCTATTGGGTCAGCAGCCATCCTTTAGCCAGCCAGTTGCAGACGCAATTCACCAACTGGTTGAACAGCGAGCCAAGCGAGCACTTTAAAATTAATCAAAACGATGCAGGGAAAAATCATTACTTTGCCTACCAGCCCATTAAACTATTTGGCTTAAACTGGTTGTTATTAAGTGAATTACTTTTAGAAGATCAAATTGCATTAAGCTCAACCGCACTCAATCTTTCATTGGCCGATGAAGATGCATTAAATCAAAGCCAATCAGAGCAATTAATGTGGCTAATCATCGGCGTCATCGTGTCTCTCGTGGTAACCATTTTATTTGCCAATTTTTTAATGACACGCATTAAGCAGCAACAAAAAGCACAACAAAAACGCAAACATCAATCAGAACTAGAATGGCAGCAGCGCATGGACGCTTTGGACTTCTCGACCCTCACTGCTACCAGTGATGACCCAGAGCATCAGATACAATCCCCATGGTTTAGCGGCGAACAAGTACAGCACTTATTAGAAAGCATTAAACAACCGGTACAAGCCATTGAAACAGATGCCAATGAAATACAAAAACTGCATGGCCAGAGAAAAAATCAAATAAACGAAGCCCATCGCTTACAACAAACCATGGAACAAGAGCAACAACACATACAAGCCGTTTTACAAGAGGAATTGCGCAAAGCGGACTCAATTCAAGTGAAGCCAGAATCCGATCAAACTGAAAATATTCGCACCTTTGAAAACTTAAGCGAAAGTAGTCACAAGATGTTAAGCGACAATCAAAAGCAAGTTCAAAAATTAGGTCAGGTGCTTAACAATGCCAGCGAACAAGTGAACAGCTTAGCCAGCAGCAGTAGTAATATAGTGTCTGCTCTGGACACCATTGCCAGCATTGCGGATCAAACCAATTTACTTGCACTCAATGCCGCCATCGAAGCAGCCCGAGCTGGCGAACAAGGTCGCGGCTTTGCTGTAGTGGCTGACGAAGTACGCACCTTAGCCAATCGCACCCACAACAGCACCACAGAGATCAAGGCGGTGATTGATCAGTTACACAAGGACTCACAAAATTCAGTGAAAGCCATGCAAGAAGCCAATGCTCTCATCATCAACAGTGAAGATCTTGCAAACAACGTGGCAGAGATTTTTAATCAATTAGAAAGCTTAATAAAAGAAAGTAAAGATACTGAAGCTCAAGAACAAGTCCAGTTACAAGGATTACATGATCGTCTACAAGAGTTGATGCAGCATCACAACCAACAAAGATCCGTGCTTAAAAACCTTCAAGACATGGATGGCTTAATCGAAAACACCACAGCCAATATCCATAATCGCCTACGCCAATTTAAATGGTAACGATCGA
>JABXIK010000046.1 GCA_013373125.1 Gammaproteobacteria bacterium
ACCACAGCCACACCATTGTGAATGGCGACAACGGCTTTTACCCCTGGCATGGCTTTCACCGTTTCAGCATCGAACTTTTTCATCGTGCCACCATAAACCGGACAACGCTTTAATGCGGCTTTGTGTAAACCCGGAAAGTCCACATCCAGACCAAACTGTGCGGTACCCGTGCTTTTTGCTTTGGCATCCAAGCGAGCATTAAACTTGCCTATGTACTTAAATTCAGCGCTGGGTGTCAGTGGGGCATCTTCAGGAAAATCCATGGCGTTGGCGCTATTGGCAAATTCACCATAGGGCAGGGTTTTACCATTGATGACCAGCATGCCGTCGTTGGTTTGGATGGTATCTAGGGTCGTGTTTAAATCTTTCGCGGCGGCTTGGCGTAACACCAAGCGAGCATTAGCAGCTAACTGACGTAAGGGCTGAAAGTGACCTTTAATACTGGTACTGCCACCTGTGATCTGCATGCCAAAATCTGGGTTGGCGTAATCGTCATGGGCGCCGGTTTGATGAATGAGAATTTTATTTGGCGATACATCAAGCTCTTCCGCTAATAAAGTGGTGAGACCTGTGTAGACCCCTTGCCCCATTTCGCTGCGCGGCAAATAAAAATGTATCTCGTTGCTTGGCGTGATTTGCAAAATAGCATTAGGGGCTAAATTCGATGATTCATTGGCCATGGCGGATGCGGCGAATCCTGCTAGGGGAATGCCGACAATCAACCCGCCGCCTGCAAGGGTGGTGTGTTTTAAAAAATCTCGACGAGAAGCATTGATCGAAGTGTCCATGGTTATGCCTCCTTCTCAGTCGGTTCAAACATGTGTACAGCCTGTAATTGCCCTTTACCTTTTGCTAGGGCATTGGCGGCATCTTTAATGGCGGCTTTGATTCTAGGGTAGGTGCCACAACGGCAAATGTTGCCACTCATGGCGTTGTCGATATCCGAGTCCGTGGGGTTCGGGTTATTTTTGAGTAAGGCGGTGGCGCTAATAATTTGCCCGCTTTGACAATAACCACATTGCGGCACATTGCCATCAGTCCATGCTTGTTGAACCACGCTGGTGATTTCCGGATTGCCCAAACCTTCAATCGTGACCACATCGCGATTGATCACAGCGGCTACCGGTAGAATACAGGTACGTGTGGACTGGCCATCCACCAACATGCTGCAGGCACCGCACAAGCCCATTCCACAACCAAATTTACTGCCTTTGAGTTTGAGATGATCCCTGACAACCCAGAGTAGCGGTGTGTCAGCAGAGACATCGACTTCCACAGGTTGACCATTGAGTGTGAAGCGCAACATATTGCTCTCCTTGGAGGTGGAATGGGAAAATTTGAAGTTAGAGTATAGACTCTAAAAATGAAATGCAATAAATGTAGAGTGCGATCTGGGGTAAAACTAGGGAATTGATTATACTTTCACAAAATGAAATCTTGGATCAAATAATGAAAAAGCTATTAGTACTCACCACAGGTGGCACATTAGATAAAGTGTATTTTGATGCGTTAAGTGAATTCCAAGTAGGTGCGCCAGTTGCACCGACAGTGTTAGCGGAAATGAATGTGGCGCTGGATGTTGAAACCGTGGAAATTTGTCGCAAAGACAGTTTGGAGTTAACCGATGAAGATCGAGCGCAATTAAAAGCGCAAATCGAGGCCACGCAAGCGCAACGCATACTGATTACCCACGGTACCGATACCATGGTGAACAGCGCGAATTACATTGGTGAGCAAGGCAATAAAGTAATTGTGTTTACCGGCGCTATGCAGCCTGCGGCGTTTAAAAATACCGATGCGGTATTTAACATCGGCACAGCAGTGGGAGCGTTGATGTCACCGAATACACCACCGGGTTGTTATATCGCCATGAGTGGCCAAGTGTATCCAGCTAATCAGGTGAAAAAGAATTACGACAGCAAGCGCTTTGAAGGCACGGAATAATTGTTGAACTGATGGCAAAAAAAGCCCGCTCATTTTTTAATGAGCGGGCTTTTTTGTGTTCAAAGGTGTTAAACCGATGCTAGTTCAGACTTCGCATCTTGTGCGAAGCGATTAGCGCGTAACACACTGCCAAAATCGTTAAAGCGCACACCGTTTTCTTGCATAACTGGATACACCTTGTGGGCCACCATTTGGCGTAAATAAAACGGTTGGCTTACAACAAAGTGATGAAGAGCGTGAGTGGCGCCGAAATTACAGCAAAATAATTGTACAGGTAGCAATGCCCAGTGATTCATGATCTGACATTGTTTTAGTAGAGAGTCCACATCACCGTAGTAATGCAAGGCCGCCGTAATGTTGTGCAAACAAAATGCGCGCAATACATTAGGTAGAATCCACACCACCATAAATACGTTCACTATATCCATGACAGACATTAGCCATTGCGGTGATGATACGCCTAACGCTGCACTTAAACCGGTGCTAAAAAATCCGTGATAAGCCAAGAAACCATAAAGCCCAATAACATATAAGTGAGCAAGAGGCGCGCCGCGTAATACGAAGCCAAGGTAGTGATAACCCTTCATGGTTTTCAATTCGTTGATACGCAAGCTAATGGATAAAAAACCATCCAAAGAAATAATGATGCGTTTTAAACCAAATGCCATGCCGTTACCCAGCACGCGCTCTTCTACATCGTCTTGCGTACCGGAAACCTTGTGGTGATTAAAATGCATGTTGCGACGAAACCAAGGGTTCACCGTGTTAGGGCGCATCAACCAAACAATGGCCATCATGATATTTTGAACGAAGCGATTTTTACGGAAATACAAATGATGGATTAGGTCATGCTCTAGCTCATGACTAATAGAGGCAAAAAACGCACTGATCACAATGCATGCCCATGCAGGTATCATGTCGGCTAAATATGCATAGCCAGATAACACCATACCCAATAGTGAAACCAAACAGATGGTTAAACCAATGGCGTTTTGATGAAGCAAAATAGGGTGGCGTTGTTTTAAGTCCGCATCCGCTTGGCGAATGGCACTCTGAATGTGTTTGATGGCAATAGCATCATTGGCGCTTGGGGCATTCATAATTGCATTCTTATTATTGTTTTTTTAAATCGTTACAAATATTAACAATATGCAACCCAAGGGTCTTTCATTATTAGTGGTACATATCTAGTTTTTTAAGCAGCTTTGCGCGATTGTCTAACAAGGTTTTGTGTGCTGAGTTTGATTGTCAGACAGGCTTGAATTTGCTTGTATAATTATTCAACAGGTGAATACTTAAACCGCTAATAAGAATGGAGACAAGCTCATGAATGAACTATTGGACGGTGTGAATTGGCTGGCTGTGATTGTTGGCTTTGTGGTGGCATTTATCATAGGCGCTATCTGGTATTCCCCTAAGCTATTTGGGGCAAAGTGGGCCGAAGGGGTAGGCGTGGATATCAATGAAAGCAGTGGTCCAGCGATCATGCCATTAGTGGTACAGGCTGTGGGCACGTTCTTATTGTCTTGGTTGGTAGGCATTACCGCAGCGGCCAATGCACTGCTGACCATTTTACTGATCATGTTGACCATTATTGTCCTGATGGTGGCAGGGGGCTTGTTCAGCCAAAAGTCCCGCTACGCCATCGTAACTGAAGCCAGTTATGTACTGGTAATGGTGGTTGTGATGATCATAGTGCAGGGTATTTTCTGACAGGATTGAGCGGTTTAGCTAAAAGGCACTGGTTACCTGTTTTGCAGGAATATCAGTGCCTTTTTTTATTGCATATAGGTATAGAAGAAACGCCCTAAATAAGCGGAAAAATACTAAAGAATCTGGGTTGCACGTCGATAAACTGGGTATCACTCATTTAACGCAAAGGCCAAGGCTGGCTACCCAGAGGTGTGCCATGTTGTCGTTTAACTCCGCTTTATTTAACAAATCCAATCTGTATTCCCACGTTCAGCCACGCGTCGTCGCTGAAGAAAAGTTCGATCAAGACAAATTTGCCCATCAGCGTTTAGGCCAAGCCCTAAAAGATAACCTTGGGGTGGACATGCCCCCAGAGAAAACCGTTAACGAAAGCGCCAGTTTATTCGACGTGGATGCGGTCATTGATACCGTGATGCAGCATGTGGGTAAGCGCATTGATCAGGCGCGCGCTAATGGCGCAAGTGAAGACGAATTGCAGTCTATGTTTGATGCGGCGCGCAGTGGTGTGGAAACCGGTTTTAAACAAGCCCGTGAACAAATTGATGCATTAAATAAGTTAGATGAGCCGTTAGCTGAAAAAATCGATGCGGCGGAGCAAGGCATTTATGATGGCATTGATGAGTTAGAGGAAAACACCTTCAACCCACAAGCTGAAATCGTAAAAGCCAACACGGTTGAGTACACAAAAGCCTATGAGCGCACCAAAAACAGTTTCGAATTTGAATTAACCACCCAAGAAGGGGATGTGGTTAAAATTCGCGCCATGAGTGATTTTGAATCTTATCAAGAAGCGCTAGCGGCCAGTAATGGTGACTCCAGTTTGTACGCCAATTACAGCGAACAAAACAACCGCTCAGGTTTTAACTTGATGGTGAAAGGGGATTTAAATGACGACGAAATGGCCGCCATTGAATCGCTCATGGCGCAGGTGAATGATCTTGCCTCTGAGTTTTATACCGGTGATCTAAGCACTGCCTTCGATATGGCCATGAACTTGACCAGTGATGCGGACCAAATCGCGCAATTCAGCTTAGACTTAAAACAAAGTTATGTGGCTGCTTATGAATACGGCGCCATGCAATCAGATGCACTTGCCAATAAAGGCAAAGGATACGGTCAGGATTTACTACCAAAAGGTTTGGCTGAGCCATTACGTGATTTTGCCCAAGGGGTGAAAGAAGCGTTTGAGAAAGCCAATCAGTTTGCGGATTCTCGCAACCTACTTGAAAACTTGTTTGAACAGATGAATCAAGAGATGCCAACCAAAGGCAATAGCCAGTTGTCGGATTTGTTGAAACCTATGTTCAATGCATTGGATGCTTAACGCACACATTCTCATAGAGGGGAGGCAAGGTCACTTGTCTCCCCATTTTTTTGCCTAACGTTTGTTATTCCCCGTGACCATGGTATTCTGCGCTCACCTTAAAGCATTAGGAAAAACGGTGCAGATTCAATTACTAGGCACCAGCGGATGTCACTTATGCGATGTGGCAGAACGTATGGTAAGACGCATTGCTCCGCCTTTGGGTTTTGCCTTAGAGCTGGTGGATATTGCCGAAGATGATCACTTAGTTGAGCAATACGGCATGGCCATCCCAGTATTAAAATGTGGTGAACAGCAACTAGGCTGGCCATTTGCAGAAGAACAATTGACCCAGTGGCTACAAACCTTAGCGCAATAAGGGTCTAAACTAATAACAAACGTATCAAGAAGGAGCGGGAACGTGTTTCAACGTTTAATCATTTCCATTTGTTTACTGTCATTAGCCGCGTGTAGCGGTGTTTCACGTACACCGGATGAAAAAGCCATCAGCTACGCATTGGTAGAAGACGTAACCGTGCGCAAACTAACCGATGAATGTAGCCAACTGAGTGTCACCGCAAAACAAGCGGCATGGCGCGGATACCGCAGCTGGTGGAAACGTAACGGCAGTTTGGTTGAAGCCGCTGATTATGGTTTAAGTTATAACTTGGTGACGCTAACCGACAGCCGCCAAGAAACCGGTGCTCGCTACGCCATGGGCTTAACCTTCGATATCGTGGCCGAAGCGGAACAGCGTGTGGCTGAATTATTAAGCGATGGGGATAAGACCGCTGCGTGCATGGACATCATGGCTGAATACCGCGATGGCTCCATGGATCTACGTGAAGATTCTAACCTTTACCCGCTGCTGGTAAAACTACAAGAAAAACACGACGCACAAGGCCAAGACTTGTACGTGAAAATGGGTGAGATCGAAGACAAGTCCCATAAAAAATATTCTCGCAGCGCCTATGCCGTTGAACGCATGGCGAAACGTGAAGGCTGTGCGAATCCGAAAGTGCGTACACTAAAAGCCGATGGCCCTAACGAAGTGCTAGAAGCCACCTGTGCAGATAACAGCTTTTTGTTGGTTCGTTGCGAATGGCGTAATTGTAAAATCCAGAATTAATGGATTGTTCGTACAGATAGAACGCAACGTTCTAGCTAATACGAACATAAATCATTGAGCGTGATACATGAAACCGATAGGGTGTGCCCTTATCGGTTTTTTTCATTTAGGGAAGCGGTTATGAAATTCAAAAAACTGGGTAACACTAATATCGATGTGAGTTTAATTTGCTTGGGCACCATGACATGGGGCGAGCAAAACACCGAACAAGAAGCCCATGAACAATTAGATTACGCCATCGAGCAAGGCATAAACTTTATTGATACCGCCGAAATGTACCCTGTGCCCCCTAAAGCCAAAACACAAGGCCTCACCGAGCAATACATAGGTAACTGGTTAACTAAGCGTGGCCAGCGTGACGATTTAATCATTGCCTCAAAAGTAGCCGGCCCAGGTAATGGCATTACCTATTTACGCAACGGCCCGCGATTAAACAAAGAACACATTCAACAAGCCATTGAGGGCAGCCTGCAACGCTTGCAAACCGATTACTTGGATTTATATCAATTGCATTGGCCAGATCGCAGTACCAATTTTTTTGGCCAGCTTGGCTATAAAGCAAACCCAGAAGAAACCATCACACCGCTATTCGATACCATCCGTGCTATGAATGAATTGGTGCAGCAAGGAAAAATTCGTCACTGGGGCTTTAGTAACGAAACCCCATGGGGAGTGATGAAAGCGTTAAGCATTTGCGAACAAAATGGTTTTGTTCAACCGGTTTCCATTCAAAACCCTTACAACCTTGTGAATCGCACTTATGAGGTGGGCTTAGCAGAAGTCAGTCATCGTGAAAACATTGGCTTACTGGCATACAGCCCAATGGCGTTTGGTGCGTTAAGTGGCAAGTATTTAGACGACACTCCGGCCGATGCGCGTTTGACGCTGTTTGATCGCTTTACTCGTTATGCCAATACCGAAACCGTACGCGCCATTCGTGCGTATGTGACCATTGCCCATGACTTTGGTTTAAGTCCAGCGCAAATGAGCTTAGCGTTTGTGAATCAACAATCGTTTGTGGACAGCAATATTATTGGTGCAACTTCTATGGTGCAGTTAAAAGAAAATATTGCCAGTGTGGATCTCACCTTGGGCGAAGATGTTTTAAAAGCCATAGAAGCCGTGCATAAATCACAGCCGAATCCAGCGCCTTAATATAAAGGCGCAAGTGGGCTTTATGAATAGCGTAAATTATTTGGGATTTCGTATTTTGGATAATTAAAGCCTGCACGGCTTTTCTTCTCGGGATTGCATCCCTGACCCTCCGGTCATCCTGAGCTTGTCGAAGGGCGCGGCTTGCCTCACGCCGCCAGTCTAATAGAGTGAATGTGGTTATGCGGCGCTCGGAGGCCGCATATTGTTATCGCTTCGTGTTTGGTTTCCGGTTGGTTCTGAAGCAAGGTAGCTTGTACGAGGGTGCTCCGCGCCCGATAAAGGGTTGTTCATTAGAACCGTTCGCCCTGAGCAGTGAGGAACGAGCGTAGTCGAAGGGTGGCCGTCTATAAGCGCAAGAGCGTTTTACAGATTGTGTTAATTATCTTGAAATTTCGTATTTTGGATAATTGATAATTAAAGCCAGTACGGTTTCTTTTTTCGGGGTTGCACCCCGAATCCCCGCTTCGCGCCTAACTATTCACGGCAGGCATTTCGTATATTGAATTAGATATTGGTTGTTGCCGTGAATAAATGGCGCATATTGTTATCGACTCGTGCTTGGTTTCCGCTTGGTTCTGAAGCAAGGTAGCTTGTAGGAAAGGGCGTTCAAGTCGATTTCTGCATGACAAAATACTATTGAAAAATACACTGTAATTTTAGCCTTGCTTGGATATGGCCGTAAATCACACAAAACGAATTCACCTTGCGCCTCTTATTTCTGGATTCATGCTAT
>JABXIK010000088.1 GCA_013373125.1 Gammaproteobacteria bacterium
ATTGATGCGGTAGGTCGTAGCCGTGGTGTGGGTATCGGCGGTGGTAATGATGAGCGTGAGCAGACGTTAAACCAGTTGTTAGTTGAAATGGACGGCTTTGAAGGCAATGACGGCATTATTGTGATTGCGGCCACTAACCGTCCGGATGTGCTAGATCCTGCATTGTTGCGTCCTGGTCGTTTTGACCGTCAGGTGGTAGTTGGCTTGCCAGATATTCGTGGTCGTGAACAAATCTTAAAAGTACACATGCGTAAAGTGCCTGTTGCTGAAGGCATTGATGCTCGAGTTATTGCTCGTGGCACGCCGGGCTTCTCGGGTGCGGATTTAGCTAACCTTGTGAATGAAGCAGCCTTGTTTGCAGCCCGTGGTGGTCGTACTACGGTTTCCATGGAAGAATTTGAAAAGGCCAAAGATAAAATCATGATGGGGGCTGAGCGTAAGTCCATGGTCATGAGTGATAAAGAGAAAGAAAACACAGCCTATCATGAAGCGGGCCATGCCATTGTTGGGCGCTTAGTACCTGAGCATGATCCAGTCTATAAGGTATCGATTATTCCACGTGGTCGTGCGTTAGGTGTGACCATGTTTTTACCAGAAGAAGATCGTCACTCAATCAGCAAGCGTGGTATCGAAAGTAATATCTGCTCTTTATACGGCGGTCGTATCGCTGAAGAGATGACCTTAGGTAAAGATGGAGTTACTACGGGTGCCTCTAACGATATTGAGCGAGCGACTCAATATGCACGCAATTATGTGACTAAGTGGGGGTTATCTGACAAATTGGGTGCTCAGCTTTATACCGAAGAAGAGCAGAATGGTTATTTAGGCAGTGCAGGTGGTGGTCAGATGTCTCACTTGTCTGATGAAACTGCGCGTACCATAGATGCCGAAGTAACAGGTTTATTAAATACTTGTTATGCTCGCGCTCAGAAAATTTTGGAAGAAAACCGCGACAAGCTAGAGTTGATGAAAGATGCATTGATGGAATATGAGACCATTGATAGCAAACAAATTGATGACATCATGAACGGTCAAAAACCGCGTCCACCTCAGTCTTGGTCGGATGATGATAAAGGCGGTGCTGCGCCAACTGCAGAAGATGTAAATCTTGATATGTCCGATGCAGATACAGACATTAAACCGTCGGCGGACCCTGCTGGCGGGCATTAATTCAAATATCCATTCGTTTGATAAAAGGCAGCACAAGATTCTTGTGTTGCCTTTTGCTTTTTAGGAATTCCTCACATGAAGTTAGTTTGTGGTGATCGTCAGTTAGATCTTTCCACACCCCAAGTTATGGGAATCTTAAACGCTACGCCGGATTCATTCAGTGATGGCGGACAGTTTGCGAGTTTGGATGCTGCACTTACGCATGCGAGAGCAATGGTAAGCGACGGCGCCAGTATTATAGATGTTGGTGGAGAGTCTACTCGTCCGGGAGCCACGCCTGTTTCCTTGCAAGAAGAGTTGGATCGTGTCATCCCTGTGATTGAAAAAATACGTTCTGAGTTGAATGTGTGTATTAGTGTGGATAGCAGTAGCCCTGAGGTGTTTTTGCAAGCCAAAATTGCAGGGGCGCATATGTTAAATGATGTGCGTGCGTTACAACGAGACGGGGCATTAGAAGCTGCTAAGGCAACAGGGTTGCCCGTGTGTCTTATGCATATGCAGGGCTCGCCTGAGACAATGCAAGATAACCCGAATTACCATCAGATCATTGATGACGTGTATGACTTTTTGTCAGGGCGTATTCAAGCTTGCTTAGATGTTGGAATTACTAAAGACAATCTTTTAGTCGATCCGGGTTTTGGCTTTGGAAAGACGTTAGACGATAATTATCGGTTGTTAGCAAAACTGGATCGTTTTCACGCTTTAAATTTACCCTTATTGATTGGCTTGTCGCGAAAATCTATGATCGCGGGTGTTTTAGGTAATCCGGCTGCCAATGAGCGCTTAGCCGGAAGCCTGGCAGGAGCGGTGATTTCCGCAATGGCGGGTGCGCATATTATTCGCGTGCATGATGTGAAAGAAACTGCGGATGCCATGAAAGTGGTCGCTGCGACTCTGCAGCAGAAATAGAGTAGACGCGATTAAATTGTGGTTTAATTCGCTTTAAATTAAACGGACGCAAGACGAAGTAGGAATAATAAAATGTCGCGTAAATATTTTGGTACAGATGGCATTCGTGGCCGTGTAGGTGAAGCGCCCATTACCCCAGAGTTTGTAATGAAGTTGGGTTTTGCTGCGGGTAAGGTTTTTGCGAGTCAAGGTAAGCGTCGTATTTTAATTGGTAAGGATACGCGTATCTCCGGCTACATGTTCGAATCAGCCCTTGAGGCAGGTTTGTCTGCAGCAGGCGTTGATAGCGGCTTGCTGGGCCCGATGCCAACTCCTGGTATTGCATATTTGACCCGTACTTTCCATGCTGATGCGGGCATCGTCATCAGTGCCTCCCATAATCCGTATTATGATAATGGCATTAAGTTTTTCTCTGCCCAGGGCACGAAACTGGATGATGAAACGGAAGCGGCTATTGAAGAATTATTAGATCAGCCAATGGAAGTTGTAGCGTCTGACCGTTTAGGTAAAGCCAAGCGTATTGAAGATGCGGCGGGTCGCTACATTGAGTTTTGTAAGAGCACGGTATTCGGTTTAAGTCTTAAAGGCATGCGCATCGTATTGGATTGCGCACATGGTGCCACCTACCAAATTGCTCCAGCGGTGTTTTCTGAGCTTGGTGCAGAGGTTTTCACCATTGGTAATAAACCAGATGGATTGAATATTAACGAGCAAGTGGGCTCTACTGCACCCAAGGCGTTACAGCAAAAGGTGGTTGAGTTAGAAGCAGATCTTGGAATTGCCTTCGATGGTGATGGTGATCGAGTGGTAATGGTGGATAAACATGGCGAGTTAGTGGATGGTGATGAATTGATCTTTATGATCGCGCGTCATCAGCAAGCGCTTGATCAGCTGCAAGGAGGCGTCGTTGGAACTCTCATGAGTAACATGGGGATGGAGTTGGCCTTAAAGGACTTGGGTATTCCATTTGCTCGCGCCAATGTAGGCGATCGCTACGTGATGCAGTTACTACAAGAAAGTAACTGGGCTGTGGGAGGTGAAAACTCAGGGCATATCTTGTGCTTGAATGCCACTACCACGGGCGATGGCATTGTTGCAGCTCTACAGGTATTGAAGGCCTTGGCAGAAAATGGTCAGAAGTTGCACGAATATAAATTGGGCATGAGTAAATTCCCACAGATTATGAAGAATGTTCGGGTATCGGATAAATCTATTGTTGAGAATAGGGATATTCAACAGGCAGTAAAACAGGCAGAAGAAGAGTTTGCCGGCCGCGGTCGCGTTTTATTGCGTCCATCGGGTACAGAGCCTGTGGTTCGCGTCATGGCAGAAGGGGAGGATGCTCAGCAGGTTGAAGCCATTGTGGATCGTCTAGTGGGCATTGTGGGATCAGCTAAATAGTATGAGCAGTGTGGCCTAGTTGCACTTCAAATCCTTGTTTTTCAACAGAAATCACAGTTATGAGGCCCGTTTCTCGGGCCTTCTAGCTTGCTTGATTTGGTGATCTTAGGTAGTATCGCCACCTTCCTGAAGTAGGGGAATGACTATGCGTCGTAAATTAGTGGCGGGTAACTGGAAAATGCACGGTTCTCTAGCGGAGAATCAAACCCGGTTGACGCAATTGGTATTAGCGTTAAAAGGCAATGAAGCGACAGATGTGGCGGTGTTTGCCACAGCACCCTACTTGTTTCAGTGTAAGAGTTTGTTAGCGGCTTCTGCTATTAAATGGGGCGCGCAAGATGTGAGTCAGTTTGCCAGCGGAGCTTATACAGGTGAAATTTCCACCTCGATGCTGGTGGATTTTGGGTGCTCATTGGTATTGGTTGGTCATAGCGAGCGCCGCGAGATCTTTCATGAAACCAACGCGATAGTTGCCCAGAAGTTTGCAGCAGTGTTGTCGGCCAATATGACGCCGGTACTTTGTGTTGGTGAAACTTTAGAGCAGCGTGAAAGTGGACAAACACTTTCGATTATCGTTGAACAGATTAAAGCGGTATTGGAAGAAGTTAGCATTGCTGATTTTAAACAAGCCGTCATCGCTTATGAGCCAGTATGGGCCATAGGTACAGGTAAGACTGCTACACCTGAACAGGCACAAGAAGTTCACGCAGCCATTCGTGATTTGCTTGCTCAGTATGATGCAAATGTCGCTCAAGGAATTCAGATTCTTTATGGTGGCAGCGTGAAACCGGATAATGCTGATGCGATTTTTGCTCAGCCGGACGTAGATGGTGCCCTTGTAGGGGGAGCCTCTTTAAATTCAGACGATTTTGTTAAAATCTGTAACGCAGCAGGTTAGAGAGTACTATGGAAAGCTTGATTGTTATTTTTCACATCATTATTGCCATCGCAATTATCGCGCTAGTTTTATTACAGCAAGGTAAAGGCGCTGATGCAGGTGCTAGCTTTGGTGGCGGCGCTTCTCAAACGGTATTTGGTAGTGCGGGTTCAGGTAACTTTTTGACTCGTAGCACCTCTGTGCTGGCAACTTTGTTCTTTGTAACCAGCTTTTCATTGGCTTATTTTGCTAAAGAAAAAGCAACGGGTTTAGTGGATCAGGGTTTACCTGAAGTGCAAGAAGTACAAGTTCTAGACACTGAAGCGCCTGTAGTGGAAGACGCTGCTCAAGGTTCTGAAGCACCAGTCATCGACTAATCGAATTTGCGGATGTGCTGGAATTGGTAGACAGGCAACGTTGAGGTCGTTGTGTGCTATGCACGTGAGGGTTCAAGTCCCTCCATCCGCACCAGAATAAAAACGAGCAAAGCTCGTTTTTTTTCGTTTTAGCTGCAGTGATATGACCTTTGATAGGGCAGAGCTGGCTTTAAATGAGACTTCCCTTGATGATAAAAGGTGATGTCTCTATAATGTGCACGATTATTGACGCGGGGTGGAGCAGCTTGGTAGCTCGTCGGGCTCATAACCCGAAGGTCGTCGGTTCAAATCCGGCCCCCGCAACCAGTTATGCTTGTATTATTGGTTCTGTGGTCGTCGGTTCGCTTTTCTGAATCTTGGCCCCCGCAAGCAGTTAGGCTTGTCCAGTTAAACTGGTAAGTAGGATTTTTGAGCAAGGTTGGTCTAGTATCAATCTGCTGGGTGGGAAACCACTCGTTTTTATTTCCAAGCCCTTGGGCTTGATGATTAAAACCCCTGGGGGAGTTGCTTTAAATGAAATTAAAGTGGTTCCGATAAGGGGTTTTTTGTTGGTGGTTTATGTAACCGTTAACATTTAGCAGTTTGATTCAAGTACAGTGTACTTAAATGCTAAAGATTGGGCTCAGGTGGCTGGTTGTAATATCACTGGCTAATCTTTTAGCCCAATTTTTATATCTGTGGAGCGCGTGTGGCAAGTAAAGAACAGCAGTTAATAGACCTGTTGAAACCAGTGGTCGAAGCATTGGGGTTTGAATTTTGGGGGATAGAATACATCGCCCAAGGTAATAACTCTGTTTTGCGTGTGTTTATCGACTCCGAAAATGGCATTCATGTTGATGACTGTGCATTAGTTAGTCGTCAGATTAGTGGTGTGATGGACGTAGAAGATCCTATTACATCCGAATACAACCTAGAAGTATCGTCTCCTGGTGTGGACCGTCCATTGTTCACGCTTGAGCATTTTAGTCGTTACGTTGGTGAATTTGTTGATGTGAAATTACGTTATGCCTTTGAAGGCCGTCGTAAATTCAAAGGCAAATTAGTGGGCATTGAAGATGGTGAAGACATCGTAGTTCATGTAGATAATCATGAGTATTTGCTTCCCATTGATGCAATCGATAAAGCCAACTTAATATTCCAAGATCACAAGGGTAAATAGGATTACCGAGGGCAAGGTTATGAGCAAAGAGATACTGCTAGTTGCCGAAGCTGTTTCTAACGAGAAAGGCGTAGAGCAGGAAGTAATTTTTGAAGCTATTGAGTTAGCTTTAGCGGCAGCAGCGAAAAAACGTTACGAAGACGAAGAGCCTGAGATTCGCGTTTCTATTGACCGTCGTAGCGGCAACTATGAAACCTTCCGCAGCTGGACCATCGTAAGCAACGAAGTGGTTCCTGCACTGGGTTCTGAATTGAACATGCAAGAAGCGGCAGACATCGATACCAACCTAAAAGAAGGCGATGTTTACGAAGAGCAAATCGAAAACCCTGAGTTTGGTCGAATTGCAGCGCAAGCGGCGAAACAAATCATCATGCAAAAAGTGCGTGAAGCAGAGCGTGCGAAAATCACATCTGCATACGCTAATCGCATTGGTGAGTTAGTACACGGCACAGTTAAGAAAGTTACTCGTGACAACATCATTGTTGACCTAGGTGGTAACGCTGAGGGTTTGTTGCCTCGTGACCAATTGGTAGCACGTGAAGTGTTCCGTATTGGTGATCGTGTACGTTCTGTTTTGATGTCTGTGAACCCAGAAAATCGCGGTCCACAATTGATGTTAAGTCGTGCATCCAATGAGATGTTGATTGAATTGTTCCGCATCGAAGTGCCAGAGATTGGCGAAGATGTCATTGAAATTAAAGCGGCTGCTCGTGATACCGGTTCTCGCGCAAAAATTGCGGTGAAAACCAATGATCAACGTATCGATCCAATCGGTGCGTGTGTGGGTATGCGTGGCGCCCGTGTACAAGCTGTGTCTAACGAACTTGGTAACGAGCGTGTAGACATTGTGCTTTGGGACGACAACCCAGCGCAGCTTGTTATTAATGCGCTAGCACCTGCAGAAGTGGCGTCCATCGTAATGGATGAAGAAACCAATACCATGGATGTAGCTGTGCTAGAAGATCAATTGGCTATCGCAATTGGTCGTGGCGGTCAAAACGTGAAATTGGCATCTGAGCTGACTGGCTGGACCATCAACGTAATGACCGAAGAAGAAGCTGGTGCGAAACAAGAAGAAGAGCAAGGCTCATTGGTGGAAACACTCATGAACGCGCTGGATCTTGATGAAGACGTAGCAGCGGTACTGGTAGAAGAAGGCTTCACCGGCCTTGAAGAAGTTGCCTATGTGCCACGTGAAGAGATGTTAGAAATCGACGGTTTCGATGATGAAATCGTGGACGAATTACAAGCTCGCGCAAAAGATATTTTGCTGACCCAAGCCATTGCTAGCGAAGAAAAGCTAGAAGACGCAAAACCAGCAGACGATCTGCTGAATATGGAAGGGATGGATCAACACTTGGCCTTAGTGTTGGCAAGCCGTGGCATCTGCACAATGGAAGACCTTGCTGAGCAAGGTGTAGACGATATTGTTGGTATTGAAGACATCGACGAAGCGAAGGCCGCCCAACTAATTATGACCGCGCGTAAGCCCTGGTTTGAAGAAACCGAATAGGCAGCCACAGGCGGGAGGAGAAGATTCGAATGGCAGAAGTCACGGTAAAACAATTAGCCGCAGCAGTAGGCTCACCAGTTGAACGTTTAGTCGCACAGATGAACGAAGCTGGTTTGCCACACAAGAGCGGTGACGAAACAGTAAACGACGAACAAAAGGTAATTTTGCTGACTTACTTGAAAAAGAGTCATGGTGAGCAAGAAACTGCCAGTGATGGTCCTAAGAAAATTACGCTTAAGCGTAAGACCACCACCACATTAAACACAGGCGCAGGTAAAAAGGCCGTTAACATCGAAGTGCGTAAGAAGCGCACCATCGTAAAAGAAGACGAGCCGAAAAAAGATGCCAAGCCAGCTAAGCGTAAGCCAGCTGATGCTAAAGACGCCAAAGGTGGCAAGCCAGCCGCACGCAAACCAGCCGCTTCAGGACAAGAAGGTAACGGTGATTTTGTAGCGCCAGTGGCACCACCAGCGGATAAAGAAGATCGCAGTTCTAAGAAAAAAGAATTCCGCAACAAAGACAAAGATCGCGGCGATAAAGACAAGCGTTTTAACGACCGTGGTAGCAAAGGCCGTGGTAAAGGCGGTCGTCGTGATGAAGGCGGTGACGATTTTGGTTCGCGTCGTCGTGGCGCGCCTAAGCGTCGTGGCCGTGAAGATGCGGAACACCAATTCCAGCAACCTACGGCTCCAATCATTCGTGAAGTGGAGTTGAAAGGTGAATCCATTACTGTGGGCGAATTGGCTCAGGGTATGGCGGTTAAAGCTGGTGAAGTAATTAAAGAACTGATGAAACTGGGTGTGATGGCCACCATCAACCAAGTTTTGGATATCGATACTGCGATTCTTGTGATTGAAGAAATGGGTCACAAGTACAAGCAAGTTTCTGATAACGCGGTTGAGGATAGCTTCCTTGAAGAAGTGAAATACGACGGTGAGCAGGTATCTCGTGCGCCGGTTGTAACCGTTATGGGTCACGTTGACCATGGTAAGACCTCTTTGTTGGATTACATTCGTTCAACCCGTGTAACCAGCGGCGAAGCCGGTGGTATTACTCAGCACATTGGTGCTTACCACGTTGAAACCGATAAAGGCATGGTGACCTTCTTAGATACACCGGGACACGCCGCGTTTACCGCTATGCGTGCTCGTGGTGCGCAATCCACGGATATCGTTATCCTTGTGGTTGCAGCGGATGACGGCGTGATGCCACAAACCGAAGAAGCGGTACAACACGCTCGTGCAGCGGGTGTGCCGATCGTGGTTGCTGTGAACAAAATGGATAAAGAATCCGCTGATCCTGATCGTGTTAAAAACGAACTGTCAGCTAAAGATGTTATCCCAGAAGACTGGGGTGGTGACGTACAGTTTGTGCCGGTATCAGCACATACTGGTCAAGGCATCGATGAATTACTTGAAGCCGTGTTGTTACAAGCCGAATTACTAGAATTGACCGCAGTTGCTGATGGCCCAGCCACAGGTGTGGTGGTGGAATCTCGTCTAGACAAAGGACGTGGTCCGGTTGCTACCTTGTTGATCCAAAACGGTCAATTGAAGAAAGGTGACATCGTTCTAGCAGGTACGTCTATTGGTCGTGTGCGTGCGTTATTGGATGAAAATGGTCAGCCAATCGAACAAGCCGGTCCATCGATTCCTGTTGAGATTTTAGGTTTGGATACGCCTCCGGGTGCAGGTGATCAATTCCTTGTAGCGGAATCTGAGAAACGTGCTCGTGAAGTAGCTGAAATTCGTTTCGCGAAAGAGAAAGAGCAATTCCAAGCTAAGCAACAAGCGGCTAAGTTGGATGCCTTGTTCAGCATGAACGGCGACGCACAAGCTTCTAGCTTGAACATCGTAGTGAAAACGGACGTTCGTGGTTCTCTTGAAGCGCTAATCGGTGCACTTGAGCAGTTGTCTACTGACGAAGTGAAAGTGACCATCGTATCCAGTGGTGTAGGTGGTATCACGGAAACCGATGCGAACCTTGCGTCTGCGTCTAACGCTGTGATCTTCGGTTTCAACGTACGTGCGGATGCCGCAGCGAAACGTGTGGTTGAGAACAGCGGCCTAGATATGCGTTATTACAGCATCATCTATGATTTGATCGATGACGTGAAACAAGCCATGTCCGGCATGTTGGCGCCAGAACTACGTGAAGAAATCGTAGGTATCGCGCAAGTACGTGACGTATTCCGCTCGCCGAAATTCGGTGCGGTTGCGGGTTGTATGGTTATCGAAGGTACGGTTTACCGTAATAAGAAGATTCGTGTACTACGTGATAATGTGGTGGTCTTCGAAGGTGAATTGGAATCTCTACGTCGCTTTAAAGATGACGTTCAAGAAGTTCGTACCGGTACTGAGTGTGGTATCGCAGTTAAGAGCTACAATGACGTTAAAGAAGGCGATCAGATCGAAGTATTCGATGTGAAAGAAGTGGCTCGCTCAATCTAATTGAGACCCAGCCCAAAAGCCCTTGAGAATATCGAGGGCAGATAAATCCTCAGGAAGCCTGCTTCTTGGGGATTGTTTGTTTTAAGAGAATTTTAAAATGGCAAAAGATTACAGTCGTACCCAGCGTCTGGGTGAGCAGATCAAACGTGATCTTGCCCAAATGCTGCAATTTCAAGTGAAAGACCCTCGTCTAGGCTTGGTAACTCTCAATGCGGTGAAAGTGGCGTCAGACCTTGGTTATGCCGATATTTACTTCACTGTGATGAAACCGGGTATGGTGGATGCCGATGCGCAAACCATCAAAGAAACCGAAACTGTGTTGAACGACATGGCCGGCTTTTTACGTACCGAATTGTCGCAAATCATGAAGACGCGCATTACGCCGTTGCCACGTTTTCACTATGACGTATCCCTTGAGCGCGGTCATAAGTTGACTAACTTGATCAACAAGGCCATGCGTGAAGATCAGAGTCGTCAATCTAAAGACGAAGAATAATCGCTATAAACCAGCGGAGATGTATTTTGGCCCGCAAACGTAAAGGCCGCGAAATCAGCGGCATTATCGTTATCGATAAACCTTCCGGTATGACCTCCAACGCCGTTTTACAGAAAGTAAAATGGCTATATCAGGCGCAAAAAGCCGGGCACACAGGTGCCCTAGACCCCATAGCCACTGGTGTATTGCCCATTTGCCTGGGTGAGGCCACTAAGTTCTCACAGCGCTTATTAGATAGTGATAAACGCTATGTCACTCGTGTGCAACTTGGTGAATCCCGGGATACGGCAGATGTGGAGGGTGAGGTATTAGCAACAGCAGCGTTACCCGTACTGACCCCAGAGAAGATTGAAGCAGCGTTAGCAAAATACCGTGGTGAGATCACTCAAGTGCCGCCCATGTACAGCGCCCTTAAGCATGAGGGCAAAAAGCTGTATGAATTGGCACGTGAAGGGGTCGCGTTCGATATCCAGAAAAAAGCCCGCCAAGTGACCATTCACCAGCTGACTTTACTGGATTATGGGAAAGATTACCTAGAATTGGACGTGACTTGTTCAAAAGGCACCTATATTCGCTCACTAGCCGAAGATGTGGCTAAGGCCCTAGATACCCTGGGTTATGTGGCCGTATTAAGACGCCTTGGCGCTGGGCCTTACCAAGCGGATATGATGATGACCATAAATGAGCTGGAAGCCTTGAAACCAGAGGGTTCTGAGGATTATTCCAGCATGGATAATCGGCTACTTCCGACCTATACAGCCCTAGAAAGCGTGCCTATTATTCAGGTCTCACTGGATCAAGCCAGAGATTTACAGTTTGGACGTGCAATTAAGGCCTTAGATGCTGGTGACAAGCCATTGCCTCAGGTACAATTGCGCCTTTGTCACGACCAGCAGGAGTATCTTGTGGGTTTTGGCGAAATGGATGCCCAAGGGGTAGTTGCCCTTAAGCGTCTAGTGAAGGTGCCAGAATTGGCGGCTCTTTTGAGCTAACGATTTAAGCCTTCGGTGGATACCGCTGTTTATATGCACGGTGGCTATCTTCCTTAACCTTTATTCACGCATATACCTATGAGGAAATTATCATGGCTTTAGATGTACAAGCGAAAGCTGCCATCGTTAAAGAATATCAAACTGCTGAAGGCGACACGGGTTCTCCTGAAGTTCAAGTAGCGCTGTTGACTCACAACATCAACGGTCTACAAGATCACTTCAAAGCCAACAAGCAAGATCACCACTCTCGTCGTGGTTTGATTCGCATGGTAAACCAACGTCGTAAGTTGTTGGACTACCTAAAGGGTAAAGACATCGCTCGTTACTCTTCTCTAATCAAGCGTCTAGGTCTACGTCGCTAAGATTAGTAAACGCTTAAACCCCCTCACGGGGGTTTTTGCTATTTGTTTATGGCAACAATCGGGTTGTTATAAATTTGTAAAATTTACACAGTAAAACTGGAATATTCGATCCGCACTGTGTTTCTACCCATTCGCCTTTTCGCTTAAGTTTAAGTTGAGAAAGGGCTAATGCTTGGAAGTACAGGCTGGTGAAGATTCCAACTTCTAGATCAAAAGGAAACCTATGTTAGATCTAACTCCTGTAACAAAAACTTTTACCTTCGGTGACCAAGAAGTCACGTTAGAAACTAAACGCATTGCACGTCAAGCAAGCGGTGCGGTACTTGTAACCATGGGTGACGTACAAGTACTTGCCACGGTTGTGGGTGCTAAAGCGGCTAAGCCGGGTCAAGACTTCTTCCCACTTACCGTTAACTATCAAGAAAAATATTACGCAGCGGGTAAAATCCCTGGTGGTTACATCAAGCGTGAAAGCCGCCCAAGCGAAAACGAAACCTTGGTTAGCCGTCTAATCGACCGTCCAATTCGTCCGTTATTCCCAGAAGGTTACATGAACGAAGTTCAGCTGATCACCACTGTGGTTTCTGCTGACACTGAAAACAACCCAGATATCGCCGCTATGATCGGTGCATCTGCTGCTCTAGCCATCTCTGGTATTCCATTCGACGGCCCAATCGGTGCTGCTCGTGTTGGTTACACTCGTGATGGTGGTTACGTATTAAACCCAACTTTCGAAACCCTAAAAACGTCTGCTTTGGACATGGTGGTAGCGGGTACCGCTGATGCTGTATTAATGGTTGAGTCTGAAGCGCAAGAGCTAAGCGAAGACGAAATGCTAGGTGCGGTATTGTTCGCACACGAAGGTTTCCAAGTGGTTATCAACGCTGTGAAAGAATTTGCGCAGTCTGTTGGTACTGAGCGTTGGGAATGGGAAGCGCCTCAAGTTAACACTGAATTGTACTCTGCCATGAAGTCTGCATTTGGTGCTGAGCTTTCTGCTGCTTACCAAATCAGTGACAAGATGGCTCGTTACGCACAAGTTGACGCCATCAGCGCGAAATTGAAAGAACAGTTCGTAAAAGAAGAAGGCGAAGAAAGCAACGCTGATGAAGTGTCTAAACTGTTCAAGAAATTGCAAAAAGAAGTGGTACGTGAGCGTATCGTAAATAACGAACCGCGTATCGACGGTCGTGATAACAAAACCGTACGTGGCCTAAATATCCAAACTGGCGTATTAAAAGGTACTCACGGTTCTGCATTGTTCACTCGTGGTGAAACTCAGTCTATCGGTACTGTAACTCTTGGTTCTACCCGTGATGCGCAAACCATCGAATTCTTACACGAAGTGATCAAAGATAACTTCATGTTCCACTATAACTTCCCTCCGTACTCTGTAGGTGAGTGTGGTCGTATGGGTGCGCCAGGTCGTCGTGAAATTGGTCACGGTCGTTTAGCTCGTCGTGGTGTTCAAGCCATGATGCCTAAACTAGAAGATTTCCCATACACAGTGCGTGTGGTTTCTGAAATCACTGAATCAAACGGTTCATCTTCAATGGCGTCTGTATGTTCTGCGTCTCTTGCTCTTATGGATGCAGGTGTTCCGCTTAAAGCACCAGTAGCCGGTATCGCTATGGGTCTTGTGAAAGAAGGCGAGAAATTTGCCGTTCTTACAGACATCTTAGGTGATGAAGATCACCTTGGTGATATGGACTTTAAAGTAGCGGGTTCTGAAGCGGGTATCACGGCTCTACAAATGGATATCAAGATCCAAGGTATTACTGAAGAGATCATGGAGATTGCACTAGAGCAAGCACTTGATGCGCGTATGACCATCTTGAAGCAAATGAATGAAGTGCTTCCAGCGGCTCGTACTGAGATGCCTGACAATGCACCGACTTACCTAACGCTAAAAATTCCTTCTGACAAAATTGCAGAAGCAATCGGTAAAGGCGGCGCGACTATTCGTGGTATTTGTGATGAAACTGGCGCAGACGTGGACATCTCTGACGAAGGTCTTATCAGCATCTTTGCACTGACAAAAGTGGCCGCTGAAAAAGCTAAGTCTATGTTCGAAGCGGTAACCGCTGAAGCAGAAGTAGGCACCATTTACACTGGTAAAGTAAATAAGATCGTCGACTTTGGTGCGTTCGTTAACATCTTGCCAGGCAAAGATGGCTTAGTGCACATTTCTCAAATCTCTGAAGAGCGCGTTGAAAACGTGGGCGACTTCTTGAAAGAAGGCCAAGAGATTAAAGTTAAGGTACTAGATGTTGATAATAAGGGTCGTATCAAGTTAACCCTTAAGGGCATCGACGCTTAATTGAATAATCGCTAACAGCATCGTCATAGCGTTGTTAAACTTTGGCTCCGGTTACTCATTTATTATTTATAAATTGCGTATCCTCGCTAAAGTTTGCCTAGCTATGACATCTTCGTTAACGCGATTAAGAAGACTTCAATAAACCTAGTTATTTGCTTAACTGGGTTTATTTTTAAAAAGACATTCACATTAAGCGCAAGCTTAATACCGGCGAAACCCAATAGGAGTAGCCATGACAATTGCAGAAAATAAAGTCGTAACTCTTGAGTTTACGGTTAAAAATGCAGAAACCGGTGACGTAATCGAATCTTCTGAAGGTTCTGAGCCATTAGTATATCTACACGGTTTTAATAACTTGGTTCCAGGTTTGGAAGCAGAGCTTGCTGGTAAAACAGTAGGCGACAAATATGACGTAACCGTTAGTCCTGAAGAAGGTTACGGCGTACGTGATGAAAGCCTAGTTCAACAAGTGCCTAAAGAAGCGTTTCAAGGTATCGACAACATTGAAGTTGGCATGGCATTCACGGCTGATGGTCCTCAAGGTCCAGTAGTCGTTGAAGTAACTGCTATTGAAGCAGATCTTGTTACGGTTGATGCTAACCACCCATTAGCAGATGTAACATTATCTTTCTCTGGTGAAGTGAAAGAAATCCGTGATGCTAGCAAAGAAGAATTAGATCACGGCCACGTACATGGACCAGGTGGTCACCACCACTAATCTTTGTAACGATTGGTAAATGGCAAAAAGAGCAATCTTTTTGCCATTTTTTTTGCCCGTAAGAATTAGATAGATTTCGCCATTGAGGACACAAACATGGCCTTTTAGGTCAGGAAACCACAGGCTACTTGGCAGCTTGTTACGATGTGAGTATGCTGATTCCAATAATAAAAACAAAGTTATAGAGGGCGATTATGGAAGCTGGTTTACTTGTTAAGGTGATCCTGCCGGCATCACTGTTCATTATTATGTTAGGCATGGGCTTAGCATTGAAACCCGTTGATTTTAAAATGGTGCTCGTGCGTCCAAAAGCAGTGGCTTTGGGTGTGATTGCACAAATGGTGATGTTGCCGTTATTGGCGTATGCGGTGGTCTTGGCGTTTGGCATGACAGGCGCGGTAGCCGTGGGGGTAATGATTCTCGCGCTATGCCCAGGTGGTACTACATCTAATTTGTACACCTACTTGGCGAAAGGGGATATAGCTTTGTCTGTGACCTTAACGTCGCTTGTGAGTTTGATTGCACCGTTCACAGTGCCTTTGATGATTGTGTTATTTATGAGCCTGTTAATGGGTCAAGAAGAGTACATTCAATTACCTGTCCTCAAAACCATTATTCAATTAGTGGTGATCACCATCATCCCTATTTCAATCGGTATGTTCATTAATCATAAAAAGCCTGAGCTTTCTAAAAAAGCAGAAAAGCCGGTGAAAGTATTTTCAATTCTGTTTTTATTTTTCATCGTAGCGTTAATTGTTTTGCAAAATATAAACAACATGGGGTCTTATTTTGCACAAGCGGGCTTAGCTGCCATCGTATTGAATATCGCGAGTATGATGCTGGGTTACTTTATCGGGAAATTAGCGAACTTGAATGAAGCCCAAAGCAAAGCAATTGGTATTGAAGTGGGTTTTCAAAATGGCACATTGGCCATCGTAATCGCACTGACGTTATTACAGAATACCGAAATGGCCATCGCGGCAACTTGCTATAGCTTAAGTATGTTTGTAACTGGCGCTATATTCGCAATGATCTTGGCCAATAAAACCAAGGTGGCAGTTGAAGTGGATGCAAACGCTTAACGAGTTATAAAGCCAAATGGTTAAACGTCAAACATAAAAAAAGGTGACACAGTCACCTTTTTTTATGTTTGAGAATAATGCTGTGTTTTATCTTTGTGGAACATGCAGTCCGCAACCAGATAAGATCATATTGGTTAAAAACTCGGTAATGTGTTCGATATCATCACGTTCGTACTCGCGGCGATTCATGACTTCTAATACTTGTGTGCTGAAATCCGCATAGTGCTGAGTAGTGGCCCAAATCATAAAAATAAGGTGTGTGGGATCTATTGGTGCCATCTTGCCTTGATCGATCCAGCTTTGAATCACGTTTGTTTTTTCTTTCACCCATACGCGCATGTCTTTACTGATGTACTGTTTAAGATGGGGCGCGCCTTGGATAATCTCCATGGCGAATATTTTTGATCCATTGGGATTGGTATACGACATTTGCATCTTACTGCGAATGAATCGCGTTAAGACTTCTTTCGGATCACTTTCCGGACTCATGTCATCCAGTATTTGGTTCCAATTACTGATGATTTCTTCCAAAACGGTTTGATAAAGGTTGGCTTTGTTTTTGAAATAATAGTGAATATTGGCTTTGGGTAGGCCGGCACGATCGGCAATGGATTGCATGCTGGTGCCTTTATAGCCGTGTAATACAAACTCATCTTCCGCCGCTTTTAGGATTTGCTCGCTATTACGCTCACGGATTTTGCTTTTTTTTGGGGTTTCAATATTACTCACAGGTACAGCCTTCCTAGTCGTATGTCTCAATGATACAACAGCCAGCGTAAAGGGCAAAAGTAATCACTGAACAAAAAAGGGCCACACGGATGTGGCCCTTTGTCTGTTTATTGCACAGTTTTATTATAAGTGTGCTTTTAACAGTAGGCTAACGGCACTTTGATCTTCAGTTTGGCCAATTTTGTTCTGCCAGTAGAAGTATTCCACACCGAGTTTCACTTTGTTGGAGATGCCAAGCATAGGACCAATGTTGTAAGTAATTTGTGGGTTAATCATCAACTGATCTTCTGCTGAATCGTTGTCAAAGGAGTAATCCACATAGCCATCAATATTAAAGTTACCGCTAGAAGCACCATAGGTTAGTGTGATTTGGTTGTCGTCATCACCATCGTTATACGCACGATAGAAGGTGGCAGAAGCGAAGTTCATACCTGGAATAGCAAGATCCAAACCCACACCGTATAAGTAGTTGTCGAAGTTGGCGAACTGGCTAGAACCACTTTCATAGGTCATCGCCGCATTCACACCAGATACAAATCCGTCCAGTTTTAAAAGTGAAACTTTAGGGCTTACCTCTGCATAGGTTTCTGTAATATCGCCCACGTGACGGTCAACAAACATGAACAAACCACCCCAGCTATGACCAGAAGCGTGTTCAAGTGTCGTCGTCGTATAGGTTTCATCATCACCAGAGAATGCATTGGTGTAGCTGCTACCTTCTAGTACAGAAATACTGGTGTCACTCCAGAATTGTTCGGCTTGAGCCGCTGAACTTAGTAGCGCTGCGCTGGTTAGGGTCAATAGAGTTTTTTTCATTTTTCTCTCCGTTGTGTTTTATTTTTTGTTGTGTGTATTTAATGCTTAAGCAAAAAATTCGGTTTTAATTTTTTTATAGTTGTGGTCTGTACGGCACACCTAATGACATGGGCGCACTAAGCTTGGCCTTGGTTTGATTACTGGAAAGTAAAACCAATACCGCAATGGTGGCCACATAAGGCAGCATGGCTAAAATACTCGGTGAAATTTCGTAGCCAGTGCCTTGTAGAATTAAGTGCATGATGCTGGCAACACCAAATAAATAGGCACCTAACATGATGCGACCCACTTTCCAGCTGGCGAATACCACCAGTGCCAATGCAATCCAGCCTTTACCCGCAGTCATGCCTTCACTCCATAGTGGGGTGTAAGCCAGCGATAGATACCCGCCGGCCAGACCGGCCATAGCGCCGCCAAACATCACCGCTAAATAACGCACACCATGTACATGAATTCCCATGCTGTTGGCGGCTTCTGGGTTTTCTCCAACGGCTCTTAGTTTTAAGCCCACGCGTGTACGAGTGAGAACTAAATACAAAAGAGCAAACATGAAAAAGGAAAAATAAACCAAGGTGTCTTGTTGGAAGAGTGCTTTACCGATAACAGGAATGTCACTTAACAAAGGAATCGCAAGTGGTTGAATGCCATCAATACCAATACCCACATAATTCGCGCCAATAAATGCACTGAGACCTCCGCCAAATATGGTCAGAGCTAAACCGCTGGCCACTTGATTCGATACCAGCGTGATGGATAAGAAACCAAACAACAGGGACATGAGAATGCCTGCGATAATGGCCATTAAAATAGCGATGAATAAACTGCCTGTAGTGACAGCTGCCACAAAGCCTATGACGGCTCCCATTAGCATCATGCCTTCTTGACCCAGGTTTAAAACGCCGGATTTTTCACACACCATTTCGCCAAAGGCCACAAGAATAAGAGGTGTGCCTGTGCGAATGGTCGCGTATAAAATGTTAGTGATTAAATCGATGTCCATGTTTTTACCTTTTAAACTCTTATGCAGAAACGCGATTGGTGGTAGGCGCTTCAATATTCGCAGGTGCTTTTTTCACAATGCGATAGCCAATTAATAAATCGCTGGCTAATAAAAAGAACAGCAGCATGCCTTGAAATAAACCTGTGATGGATTTAGGTAAACTCATTTCAATTTGCACCATTTCGCCACCCATATACGTCAGTCCCATTAACATGCTGGCGAATAAAATTCCTAAGGGATGCATGCGACCTAAAAATACAACGATGATGGCGGCGTAGCCGTAACCAGGAGAAATGTAGGGGATAAGTTGACCAATAGGGCCGGTCACTTCACTCACACCAGCCAAACCGGCTAGTGCGCCACACACTAAAAGGGCAAACCAAATTAAGGCGTTTTCTTTAAAGCCTGCATATCTTGCAGCGGCTTTGTCTTCACCGAGTACTTGAATTTGAAATCCTAACCAACTGCGAGAGATGAGCGTCCAGATGGCCACCATGGCGAACAGGCCAAAGAAAATAGCAATGGTTAAACGATAGTCTTCGTGTAGCAGTGGCAAAATAGCGGCGTTGGCAAACATGGCCGATTCAGGAAAATTAAAACCACTGGGGTCTTTTAATGGGCCATGTACCGCCCATAACAACGCATTAAGTGCGATGTAGTTGAGCATGATAGTGGTGAGAATTTCATTGGCGTTGAATTTGGTTTTCAATAAGGCTGCGAGTGCTGCCCAAGCTAAACCACACAGTGCACCAAATAATAAAATAGGTATGAGAACCCAACTGGATTCGGCATCTAAAAATTGTAACGCCATGAAGCCGCCGCCAAGACCACCCATGATGAATTGGCCTTCTGCGCCAATGTTCCAAATCTTAGCTTTAAAGCACAGGCTTAATCCCATGGCGCACAATAATAACGGCGCTACCTTCATGCCTAATTCGGTTAAGCCATACGCATCGCTTAACGGCAGAATAAAAAAAGTATGCAATGCCGTGAAAGGATTATGTCCAAGGCTTGCAAACAGAATACCACCAAACAATAGAGTGAGAGCAAATGCAATCAAAGGCGAGCAATACGCCATGGTGCGAGAATCGAAAGGGCGTTTTTCTAACTTAAACATATGCGGGCTCACTGGTTACTGCTGGCTCGGTAACGTCTTTAAATTGTCCTGTCATCCATTGACCGAGTTGTTCGATGGACACATCTTGAGTGGCTTTGATTGGGCTGATTTCACCTTGGCAGATAGCACACAGGCGATCACAAATTTGGTACAGCTCGTCAATGTCTTCTGAGATGACAACAATGGCGGCACCTTGATCGCGTAATTCAATTAAGGCGTGTCGTATTAATACCGCGGCGCCAATGTCTACGCCCCAAGTGGGGTGAGAGCAAGCTAACAGTTTTGGATTTTGTTCAATTTCGCGGCCAAGAATAAATTTTTGTAAATTACCGCCAGATAAGCTTTTTGCTTGCGCTTGCAAGCCGGCACTTTTCACTTTGTATTTTTGTAATATGTGCTCACCCAATGCTTTGACTTTATCAAAGCGAATCCAACCTTTATTGAGTAAACCTAAGTGTGCGCTACTTAATAATGTGTTTTGCTCTAAACTCATATCGGGTACAGCACCGCGCCCTAAACGTTCTTCTGGTACAAAGGCAAAACCTAATTGGCGTCGTGCCGTTGGTGAGAGATCACCAATGTTTTTATCTAATAAGCGAATGCAATCGGCACTAGTGGTTTCTTCGCCGCTTAATAAACGCATGAGTTCGTCTTGACCATTACCGGCCACACCTGCGATGCCTAAAATTTCACCGCCTTTTACTTTTAAATGCAGTTGCTTAATGGTGCAGGCGAAAGGGTCTTCGCTTTGATAATTTAAATCGGCAATATCTAAAACCACTTTTCCCCCTTCAACTTTTTGAAAGTCTTGGTTTAAGGGGGTGTCATCGCCCACCATCATTCTGGCGATGTCATGGCTGCTGACAGCTTGTGGGTCACAATGTCCACTGACTTTACCGCCGCGCAAAATCGTTGCGTTATGGCAAAGCTCGGTAACTTCATCTAATTTGTGAGAGATAAATAAAATTGAGCAGCCTTCGCTGGCCAATTTGTTCAGTGTGGCAAATAGGCGTTTCACTTCTTGTGGTGTGAGCACCGAAGTGGGTTCATCTAGGATGAGTAATTTAATGTCTTGTAAAAGGCAGCGCACAATCTCTACACGCTGCTGTTCGCCTACCGAAAGCGTGTGCACAAAGCGCTGTGGGTCCAGAGCCATACCGTAGTGTTCGCTCACTTCGCGGATGCGATTACTCAGAGCGGTCATATCTTGGCTTTGATCTTTCGGCAAGCTTAAGGCGATGTTCTCTGCCACGGTGAGGGTTTCAAACAATGAGAAATGTTGAAACACCATGCCTATGCCTAACCGGCGGGCGTGGGCTGGGCCACTCACAGAGATGGATTCTCCTTCCCACTCGAATTGACCCGCATCGGGTTTCACCACCCCATAGATGATTTTCATCAGGGTGCTTTTACCTGCGCCGTTTTCCCCTAGCAGGGCATGTATCTCACCCTGCTTTACGGTTAGGTCTACCCCGTCATTGGCCATACAGCCTGGGTATTGTTTGCTAATACCTGTTAATGCCAGACGATTCATACTACTTTAAGACCATAGATTGATTAAACATGAGAACCTTTAAAATAAAGCTGACTACTTGGACAGGATGTTATTTGCAATTAGTTTGCCAAAACCCTCATGAACAGTAATATTTGGACAAATGGTTAATTTTCTGACTAAATGGTCAGGTTATTGCTATATAAGAAAGCAATATAAACCAACGCCCGTGGCTGCTTTCTAAGAAAACAGGGGTCGTGGCCTTGAATTCAGGGACATTGGGCAATGAAGAGGTATTAATGTGATTCGCTTTTGCTTAAACGGACAATGGGTTGAAGAATCCGATATCGATCCAAACTGGACCATTTTGCGTTACCTTCGCACCAACAAGAGGCAGTTAGCTGCTAAGGAAGGGTGTGCTGGTGGTGACTGTGGGGCCTGTTCTATTCTGGTTGGGGATCTAAACCCAGAAGGTCAATTCGAATACCAAGCCATTAATGGCTGTATTGCTTTATTAGGCAGTCTGCATGGTAAGTACGTGGTGACAGTTGAAGGCTTAAAAGAAGCAGAACAATTGCATCCAGTACAACAAGCCATGGTGGATAAGCATGGTTCTCAATGTGGCTTTTGTACCCCAGGTATTGTTTCTGCACTCACCGCATTGCATTTTAATCGCTCACAGCAATCGGCCACTAAGGTCAGCGATCACGATATTCACGTGGCACTATCTGGTAATTTATGCCGTTGTACCGGATACCGCTCCATTATGGATGCCGCACACGCCATGTTTGAATACCCAGCTCCGAGCGAACATGCCGTGATTAATCAGGCCAGTGTGGTGCAATTTGATCCAGCTGCCATGAAACAGGGCGTGCAACCAAGCCTTGAATCACAAGGTCGTCATTTATATGTGCCGCAGTCAGAATCTGAGTTACAAGAGTTACTCGCGTCGTATCCGGATGCAAAAATCTGGGCCGGTGGTACCGATCTAGGTTTAGAAATTACGCAGCAGTTTAAACAATTTGATCGCATTATTTCGTTGCATCAAATTGCATCATTAAAAGTCGTGACCCAATCACAAAAAGAAATTCGCTTAGGGGCCATGGTGACCTATAGCGAAAGTGAAGCGGTATTGGCAAAAAGCTTTCCTTCGTTTGTCCAGCTTATAGAACGTATTGGTTCGCGCCAAATTCGTAATTTGGGCACGCTAGGGGGGAATGTAGCTAATGGTTCACCCATTGGTGATACGCCCCCCGTCTTTTTTGCCTTAAATGCAAAACTGGTTTTAGCATCAAAACAAGGTGAGCGTGAAATTGCGATACAAGATTTTTATCATGGCTACAAACAAACCGATTTAAAATCTGGGGAATATTTAAAAGCCATCGTCTTACCAAAATTAACCCCTGAACAAAGTCTGTATATTTATAAAATCAGTAAACGTAAAGACGACGATATCTCTGCCGTGTTAATGGCCTGTGTGATTGAACATAATGGGAAAACCATTACCGCTGCGAGAGTAGCTTGTGGTGGTATGGCGGCTACGCCATGTCATGCGGTGAAAACCGAGCAAGCACTGATGGGCAAGCCATTCGCATTATCTAGCTTTGAAAAGGCGAGCGATTGTATCGCACAAGATTTCTCACCTATTAAAGATGTTCGCGCCACTAAAGAATATCGATTAACCGTTGCCAAGAATTTGGTGATCAAAACCGGCCTTGAATGTTTGGGAGGGCAGTAATATGAGTTTCATGTCATCAAAACTCGATGCCTATGAAGTGCGACGCAAACGCCCAGCAAAAGGCAAAATTGGAAAAGATCAAAAACATGAAAGTGCCGATAAGCATGTGACGGGCGAAGCGGTTTATATTGACGATATGCCGGAGTTATCCGGAACATTGCACATGGCCGTGGGACAGAGCAGCGAGGCCCACGCTGAAATCCTCAGTATGGATCTATCTGCAGTAAAAGCGGCCCCCGGTGTGATTGATGTCATTGTGTATGACGATGTTCCCGGTGAAAAAGACATAGGTCCCGTTTTTAAGGGCGATCCCATTTTTGCCACAGGTAAAGTGGAATACATAGGGCAGCCATTATTTGCCGTCGCCGCAACCAGTTTTGAAGAAGCCAAACGCGCTGTGTTGCTTGCCAAAGTAGAATACAAAACGTTGCCGGCTGTATTAGAGATTGAAGACGCGCTAAAACAAGAATTCTTTGTGCATCCGCCGCATACTCAAAGCAAAGGAGATTATGCCGCAGCTATTAAAAATGCCCCCAATCAACTAAGTGGTGAGATTTATGTAAAAGGCCAAGAGCATTTTTATTTAGAGTCTCAAGCCAGTTATGTGGTGCCGACCGAAGATAAAGGCATGAAGGTTTATACCTCTTCGCAACATCCATCGGAAGTGCAAAAGCTTGTATCGGAAGTGTTGGATTTACCCATCAATTATGTGCAAGTGGAAGTGCGCCGTATGGGTGGTGGTTTTGGTGGTAAAGAAACCCAAGCCGCTCCTTGGGCGTGCATGGCTGCGGTATTGGCTAATCGTTTACGTCAGCCGGTTAAAGTGAGATTGGCGCGACAAGATGACATGGTGATGACAGGTAAGCGTCATGACTTTTTAAATCGTTACACTGTGGGTTTTGATAACCAAGGTAAGTTGCATGGCAGTGACATCATGGTGGCAGGTAAGTGTGGTTACAGCCCAGATTTATCTAATTCTATTGTGGATCGCGCCATGTTTCACAGTGACAACGCTTATAATTTGCAAGATGCCCGTGTAGTGGGTAATCGTTGTAAAACACACACGGTTTCCAATACCGCATTTCGTGGATTTGGCGGACCTCAAGGCACTATGGTTGCCGAATTAATAATGGATGACGTTGCGCGATTTGTGGGGAAAGATCCATTAGATGTGCGCAAGATTAATTTGTATCAAGATGGTGACATCACTCATTACGGTCAGCCTATTGAACACTATCACATGGCCGAGCTTATTGAGCAGTTAGAAAACGAAAGTGAATACCGTAAGCGTCGTGAAGCCATTACTATTTTTAATCAATCCAATGCCTACACTAAACGTGGATTAGCTTTAACGCCGGTGAAGTTTGGTATCTCATTTACCGCACAACATTTAAACCAAGCCGGCGCCCTTGTGCATATTTATACCGATGGCAGCATTCATGTGAACCATGGCGGTACAGAAATGGGACAAGGTTTGTTTACCAAGGTTGCGCAGATAGTGGCAAATGAATTTGATGTGGACTTAGACATGGTGCAAGTGAGCAGCACCAATACGGAAAAAGTACCCAATACATCACCTACAGCTGCCTCCTCCGGCACGGATTTAAATGGTAAAGCGGCACAAAATGCGTGTATGACGATCAAGCAGCGTTTAGTGGAATTTGCATGCGAAAAATTTTCAGTGAACAGTGGCGCGGTGACGTTTGAAAATAATCATGTGTTAATTCAAACCGATAAAGGCGTTGAAGAATTTGGCTTTGGTCCGTTTGTGGAAATGGCGTACATGAATCGAGTGTCACTCTCTTCTACAGGTTACTACAAAACGCCGAAAATATATTACGACCATGCGAACGCTACGGGTCGACCATTCTTCTATTTCGCATTAGGCGCTGCGTGTAGTGAAGTTGAAATTGATACCCTAACCGGTGAATACCAAGTATTGCGTACCGATATTATTCATGACGTCGGCCAATCCATTAACCCAGCCATTGATATTGGTCAAATTGAAGGGGGCTTTATTCAAGGCATGGGTTGGTTAACCACAGAAGAATTAAATTGGGATGAAAGCGGTCATTTAATTTCAAATGGCCCGGCCAATTATAAGATTCCAACGTCCAGCGATATGCCGCCAATTTTTAATGTGCGTTTGTTTGATCGTGCTAACGATGAGCACACCATATACAACTCTAAAGCCGTGGGTGAGCCGCCATTAATGTTGGGTATGTCTGTGTGGTTAGCGTTAAGAGACGCGGCTGCCAGTGTGGCAGATTATAAAGTGGCGCCGCCATTGGATACACCTGCTACCCCCGAGCGTGTATTAAATGCCGTGATGTTTGCGCAACAGCACAAAGCAGGTGCGGTATGAAAGCCCAGCACTGGTATGACGCGGTGGTAAAGTGCGAACAACAAGGCATAGCTTATGTGTTGGCGACGGTTATGGGGGCAGCGGGATCTGTGCCCCGTGATCAAGGTAGCAAGATGGTCATTACTGAAAACAGCCAATACGATACGTTAGGTGGTGGTCATCTTGAATACAAGGTGGTGCAACACGCACAGCAATTGTTAGCTGAGAATCAAGTGGGAAATTTTATTGAACACTTTCCATTAGGAGCCAGCTTAGGGCAATGCTGTGGTGGCAGTGTGAGCGTATTGTTTGAAAGTTTTGCAGTAAAAGGTTTAAACCTTACGGTGTTTGGTGCGGGTCATGTGGCCAAAGCCTTGATGAGTATCTTATCGCAAATGCCTGGCAAGGTTCGCTGGATCGATAACCGCGAAGATATGTTTCCGCGTCAGCAATACGACAATGTGCAAACTATTTTAAGTGATGATCCTGTCGCCGAAATGAAGACATTACCGGTAAACAGCCAAGTATTAATATTAACTCATAATCATCAGTTAGATTTTGACTTGGTGGAGCATGCATTAAAGCGTGGCGATTTATCTTACGTGGGTTGTATTGGTTCGCAAACGAAAGCACAGCGCTTTCAAATGCGCTTGCAACATAAAGGTTTCGATGAGGGCACAATTAACAACATGATATGTCCTGTTGGCGATACTAGTATTCCCGGTAAATTGCCCATTGAAGTGGCCGTGTCTATATCGGCGCAATTAATTCAACATCTAGAGCAATTCAAGCAAGCGCAGCCACAACGTCAAGGGGTGAGCTGGCAAACCATTAAACAAGATTTAGTGAAAGGAAAAGCTGTGTCATCCATGCCAAATAAAGTGGAATAACGGCTGAATAATAAAATTGGTTAAGTAAGTCCATCTTATGGATGGCAGGAGAATAAATTGAAAGTAGAACAACATCCTTACAATACATGGATTGATTTAGTGAGCCGTCGTTTGGGCGGACAAACACTAGATTGCAGCGATGACTTTTTTGCTGAAATGGAAAATCTGCTAAAGCCAGAAGCGCCAGTGTTTATTGATGATAAGTACACGGATCGTGGTAAATGGATGGATGGTTGGGAAAGTCGCCGTAAGCGCGTCGTCGGTCACGATTGGTGTGTGATTAAACTAGGCGCACAAGGCATTATCCATGGTGTGAATGTGTGTACGCGTCACTTTGCCGGTAACGCGCCACAAAAAGTATCCATTGAAGCATGCAACATACAAGGTGCGCCGTTAGCGGATACGCAATGGACCATGATCTTAGAAACCACTGAGGTGAAACCTGACAGCGATAACTTTTTTGATATCGCCAATAATGGTGAATGGACCCATGTGCGTTTGAATATTTTCCCTGATGGTGGTGTTGCGCGTTTACGTTTGTATGGTGAGCCAAGCATCAACTGGGATTGGTTCTTACCAAACGAGCCCATTGATTTAGCTTATATTAAAAACGGTGCGCGTCCTTTAGCCTGTAGTGATATGTTTTTCTCCTCCATGGAAAATCTCATCATGCCGGATCGCGGTAAAAATATGGGCGATGGCTGGGAAACCAAGCGCCGTCGCGGTGGTCGCGAATGTGATTGGATTATTGTGAAACTGGGTGCTGTAGGTAGCATTGAAAAAGTAGTGGTGGACACCGCACACTTTAAAGGCAACTTCCCGGATTCTTTCACTTTACAGGCGGTATTGTTGCCAGCGGGAGAAACACCGAATGATGATACTCAGTGGCAAACTGTGATTGAAAAGCAAAAGCTGTCGGCTGATGCGGAGCACTTCTATAAAGATGAGGTAAATACAAATGGACAAGTATTTAGCCATATCAAATTGAACATGTATCCAGATGGCGGTATCAGCCGTTTGCGTGTGTTCGGTTACCCTAAAAAGGATTAAGCATCATGACCTTGTCAGATTTAAATGAATTAAGTTCTCAAGATGCGTTTACCGCTTTTTCCAGTTGTTGTTCCAGCGAAAGCTGGATCAAGGCCATGGTGAACGCGCGTCCTTTTTCTGATCATGCAAGCATGCAACAAGTGGCGTTGGATATTTGGAACGATTTGAACGAGCAAGATTATCTACAGGCGTTCGAAGGCCATCCTAAAATTGGCGATGTGAATAGTCTTAGAAAAAAATACGCCAGCACAAAAGGCTTGGCCTCAAACGAGCAAAGTGGGGTTAATAGTGCAGATGAATCTACGCTGGTGGAGCTAGCGCAAGCCAATGATGAATACTTCGATAAAAATGGCTTTATCTTTATCGTATTTGCCACAGGTAAAAGCGCAGCGCAGATGCTGGAAATTTTGAAGACTCGCCTGCCAAATGATCGAGCCACCGAAATTCAAAATGCGGCCATCGAACAAAGTAAGATTACAGCCTTACGCTTGGATAAGTTATTGGGTTTGGCAACATAACGATAAGGATTAGATGATATGAAGAGTGCAATTACCACACATATTCTCGATGTGAATTTAGGTAAGCCCGCGGCTAATGTGAATGTGGTGCTATATAAAATTGAAAGCGGCGATCACATTAAAATCGCTGAAAGCGAAACCAATGAAGATGGTCGTATTATTGATTGGATGGGTGATGCTCAGCGTGAAGCGGGCGTGTATCGTATAACCTTCGACACAGATGGATATTTTAATCAGCTAGGAGAGCGTTGTTTTTACCCAAGTGTGAGCATCGACTTTAAAATTGAATACCCAGCTGAACATTACCATGTGCCATTGCTAATTAGCGCGCATGGATACTCGACGTATCGAGGTTCATAGACGTGAGTATAGAAAAAATTGTGTTGACCCCAGAGCCATTAAGTAAAGACGCATTCGCACCATTTGGTGATGTGATTGCAGTGGATAATGGCAATGCTCCTATCATGATCAATGAGGGCACCACGGAGCGTTTCCATAAATTAGCCACAGTGGAATTAAACGGAAAGCAAAAGTTTGACGGTGCACAGCAAGCTCAATCCATTATCAGTATATTTCGCGCACAACCACGCAGCTTGCCTATGCCCATTACTATGATGGAGCGTCACCCTTTGGGCTCTCAAGCGTTTTTGCCCAGTGATAATGACCCATATTTAGTCTTAGTGTGTTTGGGGGAAGACGCTCCCAATCCTGAAACCCTAAAGCTCTTTGTAGCTAAGGGTGAAGGGGTAAATTACAGCGCGAATACTTGGCATCATCCTTTATTAGCGTTAGATAAAGTCAGTAACTTTTGGATTGTTGATCGTGCGGGTCAGGGCAATAATTTAGAAGAGCAAAATTTTTCAAGTGAGCTGAAGATTGAAATACCATCGGATTTAGTGGCTGCTTGTATAGAAGGAATGAAATAACATGGCACAACATATCTATCAGTCGCAGTTACTTCACTTTTTAAATGCAGAAGAACTAGTGCATTTTGAAGATGGTGCATTGGTTGTCGATGATGAAACTGGTCGTATCGTTGAGGTCGGCGCAGCACAAGACATTCTTGCGCGTTATGAAAATCTAGCCGTGACGCGTTATGAAAATAAGATCATCATGCCTGGTTTTATTGATAGCCATGTACATTTTCCGCAGGTTGATGTGATTGCAAGCTATGGAGCGCAATTATTGGATTGGTTGAATAATTACACCTTTCCCACTGAGATTAGCTTTAAGGATCAGGATAAAGCGTCACAAACGGCTCATTTCTTTTTAAATGAATTGTTTAAAAATGGCACAACCACAGCTTTGGTTTTTGCAACTGTTCATAAAGAGTCGGTGAATGCATTTTTCAACGCCAGTGAGCATTACAATAGCCGAATGATTTGTGGCAAGGTGATGATGGATCGTAATGCGCCAGATGAACTATGCGATACGGCGCAAAGCAGTTTTGATGATACGCAAGAATTGATTGATCAATGGCATGAAAAAGGACGTCAACTATATGCTGTAACGCCGCGCTTTGCGATTACCAGTACGGCGGAGCAATTAGAAAAGGCTGGGCAACTCATGCAGGCGAACCCAACGGTTTATATGCAAACCCACCTATCTGAAAATCAAGCAGAAATAGATTTTGTAAAAGAGTTGTTCCCAGAGCGTAAAAGCTATTTAGATGTATATGATTATTACGGTTTGTTAGGACCTCGTAGTGTTTTCGCTCACGGCGTGCATTTAGACAAAGAAGATTTCGAACGCTTAAGTGAAACCCGAAGTGGCATTGCATTTTGCCCAACGTCTAATTTGTTTTTAGGCAGTGGTTTATTTGATCTACAACAAGCTCAGTCTCACGGCGTGCCTGTGAGCATGGCATCAGATGTGGGTGGTGGTACCAGCTTTTCTATGCTGCAAACATTAAATGAAGCGTACAAGATTTGTCAGTTACGAGGGGTTAGTTTACAGGCGCGCCAAGCGTTTTATATGTTGACGCTCGGTAATGCAAAGGCTTTAAGTCTTGAAGATAAAATTGGTAACTTTGAAGTCGGTAAAGAAGCGGATTTCATTGTGATGGATTGCCACAGTACGGCGCTAATGCAACGTAAAGTGGGGACGTGTAAGACTCTGGATGAAATGTTGTTTAGCATGATGATTCTTGGGGATGATCGCGCTATTAGTGAAACCTATGTGGCCGGTAAGCCAGTCTATAAAAAAGCGTAACCTTGGTTGCCTAAAGAGTAAGAGAAGATTATGGAAGCTTATTTAGTTGATTGGTTGAATTTATTTTTCCGCTGGTTTCATGTTATTGCAGGCGTGGCGTGGATCGGTGCTTCGTTTTATTTTGTGTGGTTAGATTTAAGCTTACGTGAGCCGCCACAATGGAAAAAAGAAAAGGGTATAAAAGGAGATTTGTGGGCCATTCATGGTGGCGGTATTTATGAAGTTGCCAAATATGAATTAGAACCAGAGGCCATGCCGAAAAAATTGCACTGGTTTAAATGGGAGGCCTATACCACTTGGTTAACCGGTTTTGCCCTTTTGTGTGTTATGTACTATTGGGGGGCGGATCAGTATTTGATTGATCCAAGTAAAATGGAATTAACCCAACTTCAAGCCATCGGTATTAGTCTTGGGTTTTTAGTGGGAGGTTTTGTTTTTTATGAGGCTCTCATTAAAAGCCCGCTGCAAAAATTCCCCAAAGTATTCGGAGCGTTATTATTTGCAGGGTTAACGTTTGCCGCCTATGCATTAGGTGAAATCTTTAGTGATCGCGCCGCTTATTTGCATGTGGGTGCGTTAATTGGCAGCATTATGGCCGGTAATGTGTTTTTCGGCATTATGCCGGCTCAGCGAGAACTAGTTCGTGCTATCGAGGCTGGTGAAAAACCCGATGCGCGTCCGGCGCAATTTGCTAAGTTACGTTCGACGCATAATAATTATTTTACTTTGCCGCTGTTGTTCATCATGATCAGCAATCACTATCCTATGACCTATGGTCATGAGCATGCATGGTTGATCTTAGCGCTTATTAGTTTTAATGCGGCATTTGTGCGTCATTACTTTAATTTAAAGCATCAGGGCAATCATAAGCCTTGGATTCTGGTGGTCGGCTTGGTGTTTTTGTTTGCCATTATTGGTTTTATGCTGCCTAAACCGGTAAATACTGATGCTGCTGTGGTGAGTGATGCTGCCATCGTTACTATATCGGAACAACGTTGTGCGTCGTGTCATGCGGCTAAGCCGACGCAGCCAGGTTTTACCTCAGCCCCAGCTGGTATTGCTTTGGAATCCATCGATGAGTTGAACGCCAACAAGCCGCGCATATTGCAAGCGGTGAAAACTAACTACATGCCTCTTGCAAATATGACGAAAATGACGGATGACGAGCGCGCTCAAATGATTCGTTGGGCACAGTCTTTGTCTAATTAGCCTTCCTAAATTCATGATGACTAATACACAATTAGCAATTTGTATTAGTCATTTTAAGCCCCATGTTTTGACCCTATATCAATTTTGTTAGCATGCCCGCGGCAATTTATTGCCTCAACTTGTGTTTCTCGGGAGATTTGTATTCCCAAACTTAAATGGAGTTAAACGTGATTAAACAAGTATTCTGTGGCGCGGCGGTGCTGCTTTCTACATCCGTGTTTGCAAATGTGGAATTGAACAATTGGGGAACGGCAACGGATATCGTTTCCTTTAGTGACTGCCCAAGCTATTGCACGGGTAATATTGATTCGGTAAGTGATGGCGGAATTGGATCGAAGCAATCTTCATCTACTTTAAATAATGACTATGGCTCAGCAAAAGCACTTGCTGAAATCAATGGTAGTGGCTTTACTCCTGTTTTAAAAGCGATTGCAGGTGCGCAAGCGGGAACCGGTATTTATGCAAAAGCATATGGAATTCAGCAATATACTTATACGGGAAGCGAAACCACATCATTGGAATTGAACTTAAATCTACATGGTGTGATTTCGGGTGAAGGCAGAATTTCTGGACAAGTGGCGGTTATCAAAGGGGATGAGATTCCTTGGACTGGTGATATGGCCACATTGGTTTATGAGCTTGTCCCTTATGAAAATGTATTAGGGTATGAATCTCTCTTTATTGTTCCGGGAACGGATGAAAATGCACAAACCTCATTTGTTTTCGAGGTGGAGCCTGGTGATACGTTCTTTGTTCGCGCAGATTTAAATACTCGCGGTTTACGCAGTGGTAGTGCGGATGCCTACAATACCTTTACCATGAACTTTACCGATGACTCTCAATTAATTGCTACATCGGATCCAAAGCCACAGCCTGAGCCAGAACCTGAGCCAGAATTAACTGATGAGATTGTCGTTAAGTACTTATGGCAGGCCGCCTATAGCGATGGACGCTTCTCGTTCTTTGAGCGTTTAGTGGTATACCATGCAGCTCGATTACTTGGTTTGAGCATGGCCGAGATCAAAGCCTTGAAAGAAGAAGTGATTGCCGAATCTGAAGTGTAATTCAGCTTTTTAGCATGAAATGAGCGCCACCTTGATCATAGTATTAAGGTGGCGTTTTTTATTCTGATGCTTAATTTTTGGGAGCGAGTGCCTGCTGCAATATCCACTGAGGCATCAATTCCGCAGCCCCTAAGTGTTCAAGTAGGTTAAAGGTCACCTCAGGGTGGGCCTTTTGTGCTTGTGCTAGCAGCTCAGGTAAGTCTTCTGAAACATGCATGCCTGCTGCAAGAAAGTAGGGCAGCAAGGTGATGTGTGTGGCCCCTTGTTCCACTAGGGCGTGAACCGCATCAGGCACCTTAGGCGTGGTTAGCTCTAAGAAGCCATGACCTATGCAGCTAAACTCACTAGGTAGTTGCTGCAGCTTGGAGGCAAGATCCGCGACTTCTTGGTTGGAGCTGGCTTTGCGGGAGCCATGGGCAATGAGTAATAAGGCTTTCATGTTGATCCTTGTTAGCGCCCTCAGATTGGCCATCTGAGTGGTTTAATCAATGGCCTAACCATACCTTTTTTCCATGATCTGGGGAAATCTCATATCTGTCTCACATTGGATACAAATTGGCGGTGATTCCCTTTCCCGTAGAGGGGGAATTCAGGTAAAGTTGTGCCCTTTATTTGTCTCTTGAGTCTTCTATTTGTATGTTTTTTGAACAGGAACGCAGCCAGTTTTTTCGCCCGCTCACCAGCAAGTATCGAGAGCAGATGGTGGAGTGTCTGCGTGAACTGTATAAGCAGCTTTACTCATCAAGCCATGCCGGTAGCGCCGAGTACGGGCAATCCTTAAGTCGTGACACCATGATCGGTATTTTTAGCGAAGCATTAGTGCGCGCACCGGTAATGCAAAGTGACGATGAAGAGGAAGAAAGCCGCTTCAAAAGCCACCGTGAATTAGCCGCTTGGTTACTTAATACGTTGCTTGAGCACGGTTGGATCGAAAAACAGGTAGACGAAGCCACATTACAGTCCAGCTTTTGCTTTAGCCGCTGGGGGCGCCATTTTGTGGAGCCTTTCTTAGAAGGCAAGCAAACTCAGCAGGTGGCGCGTCACCGTAATACCCGTAACGTGCGCAATGCCTTGGAAAGCTTCATTGAGCACGGCGAGGTGTATGACTTGCTGGATGCTTACGAATATTCCGAACGTATTATCAGCGACTTCACGGATGTAATCAGCGAACTAGATGAGCGTAAACGAGCTTTAGTGCGTGAAATGGAAGGCCAGATGCTGGTGCAAAAAGCCAGTGATCAATTTTTCGACTTTATGGAAAAACGCTTCCAGCCAGATTTAGCGGTGCGTTTGTCCGCTGACAACGTGGAAAAATACCGCGATCAAATCAGTGATCTGATTGATCAAATTAAAAACAGTCCAAAAAATGTAAAAGCGAAAGCGGAAAAACGTTTGCGCGAGCTTTTGCCAGAACAAGTCCATGCTAACCAGTCTGTGTTGTGGTCTGTTTTGGATGACATTGAGCATCGTTTAAAAAGTGCATGTGAGCACGTATTGCCATTGGTGCGAAAATCTCTGCAAAACTTTACCAAGCGTGCCGATATTATCATTCGTCAGATGAGCTATTTAGCGAGTCAAAAACACAATGATGTGGTGAGCGTGTGTAAACACTTATCGTCTTTATCAGAGGCGGAACAAAATGCTCAATTAGATCACGTCGCCTCCATGATGGCAGTGCCGCAACTGCGTTTTATCGACCCAAGTCAGGTGCGTTTGCAAGCCCCGCGTAAGCGTGCGGTGATTGATGATGGCGTGGATGAAGGATTAGAGAGCGTGGATCAAGACAGTCGTCGCGAGTTGTATGTGCAGCAAGCGTTGGATCAAGCGTTCTTTGTAAATAACAATCAAGTTCGCCGCTTTATGATTGATCAATTCACTCAACGTGACGAAGTGCACTCAAGCGAAATACCGGTGAACAGTGCGGCGGATTTATTAGCACTGGCACATGTTGTTAGCGTTGGGGCAGTGGATAATTTATCTAGCGAGTACCACTTTGAATTAAATTGGGTGGCTCAGCAGTCAAATGATTACTTCGAACAAAAAGACGTGTTCAGTATTCGTTTAATTAAAAAAGAAAGCGCTGCGGCGTAAAACATAAAGAGTTAATACCCACGCAGGGCTCAGGAATACCATGTTAAATAAAATCGAACAGTTACTTGAAAAAGAAGGCGTACAGCTTAAAGAATTTAGCGAATTACTGATTCGTTTAATGGATTACGGCGTAATCTGCCGTGATGAATCTCAAGTTGAACAAATTCTTTATGATCGTTATTTGCGAATCGAAGACATCGTACAAGATTATATTTCATTAATGGCCATTCGCATCCAGCATGATCGTCGCTTCCAATTTATTCGTTGTTTTCCACCGGGATCACAAGTACCGGGTATGGAGGACGATGACCAACCCTTTAATAGCGGCATGCGTGTACGGTTAAGTCAGAATGAAGTGGCGTTAGTGTTGGTGTTACGCTCGCAATACGATAAAGCCCTGCGTGAAGGTCAAGTGGATGAGCAAGGCTGTGTAATGGTGAGTCTTGAATCATTAAGCATAGCCTTGAAAAACTTGCTTGGCCGCAGTTTGCCTGAGCAGTTAACCGAACGTAAAAACTTATTCCGCCGTTTACGTCAATTACGATTGATTCAACTAGCCAACGAAGATGCGTTAGAGCATGCCGAATTTTGGTTGAAGATTCGCCCAATGATCATGAGCTACGTGAGCGATGAAGTGTTAAGCACGTTAGTTGCTGAGCAAGAAGAAGGCGAGCTAGAAGTATCTGCAGAAAAAGAAGTGGATGTTGCAGATGAGGCTCAGCAAGAGGTTGCAATAGAAGCGGGTGTCACGGATGAAAGCGATGAAACTGAAGAGAGTGAAGAAGAGGCATTAGCCAATAGCCCGAGTGTGTTTGCTGAGGAGTCTAAATAATGTTTCTTAAAAAATTCGTCTACGTTAACTGGGGCAATATTCCTGCAACTGAGTTTGAATTTGGTCCCATTAATTTATTAAGTGGCGGTAATGGTAGTGGTAAAACCACGGCGGCAGATGCCATCCAAACCATTATGACTGCAGCACACGATAATTTATTTAACTACAACCCAGGTCAAGATGAAGCCACGCAAAAAGGTCGTGGCAAACAAGTACGTACACTCGCATCTTATGTATTGGGGTGTGATGACGGTTCGTACGCTCGTCCAGGTGGTGCCAATGGTTATTTGGCTGCCGTGTTTCACCCAACTCAAGGTGAAAGCGGACAGCCATTTACCGCGGTGATTGGTGTCAGTGCTTACATTGATAAAGCGGGTAATCAAGCGGTTGCTCGTCAAAGTGACTTCTTGTTGATGATTGTGGCGGGTCATGAATTGACGCAAAGCGATTTTTTATTAGAAGAAGATGACAGTAAGCAAGTTGTTGCAGTTGATAAAATCTTCAAGCGTTTGCAGAAGCGTTGCGGTCAACGTGCAGTAGAAAAATACGATACCAAGAAGCAATACTTACGTCGCTTATACGGTGCGTTACGTGGTCGTGAGGATGCAGTAAGTGAACGTGAAGCCTTGAACGGTGCTAAGGCGTTTTCTCGTTTCATGGCGTATAAGCCGGTTAAAAGTATTAATGGTTTCGTAGCTAATGAAATTCTTGAAAAGAAAGACTTGGGTGAAGCGATTCGTAGTGTTTCGGACTTGATGAAAACCATTCACGCCATGGAATCCGATGCTAATGGTTTGATTGAAAATATTAACGTGCTATTGGATGCCAAATCCAACAGCCAAACCTACATTGATCAGTGGATCGATTATCAGGTAGCTCACTATGTGGCCGCTAAGTCTCGTTACATGGAAGATCAAAAAGCGTATCGGGATGCTAAGAATCAACAGCAGCAACTACGTAGCGATTTAAATCACAAGCAAAACGAACGTGAAACGGCAGAGTCTCGTCGTAAGCAGGCTCGTGAAGAACTGGTTGGTCTGGAAGCCCGTCGTCAAGGCATCCCTGCATTAAAAGACAAAGATCACCTTGAGCAAGAAATTGAAACGTTTAAAAAACAATTACAGCAACAAGCTGTGTTGTTGTTGGAACAAGATAAACAACTTAAGTACACCTTAGATGCATCTAAAACTATTTATAAAACCTTGCAAAACACCAGTGTGGGCGTAGAAATAGCGGCGCTGAATGAGCGCAAGTTTTTACAGCAAGGCAAACAGGTGGTGGCGCTGGCGGATGCCAATCAATTGGATTTCCCTGCTATCTTAAATAAAGACATGATTGATATGTCGCCATTGGAAGCGCACTTAGATGAGGGCATTAAGCGTCAAGAGCAAATCAATCAATGGCGTGAGCTTTGGTTTAACTCTGAATTAACCACAGAAGGTGTGAGCCTGCGTGACCAGTTAGCGCGCTTGGCTGACCGCCGTGAACAAAAATTACAAAGCCAACAAAAGAAGATGCAACAAATCCAGCAAGACATGGATCGTTTGCACTCTTCACAAGTGAGCTACCCCTACTTTGTAGAAGCGGCATTGGATGCCATTCGCCGCGAATGCCCGCAAGCGGACCCGAAAGTATTATGTGATTACGTTGAAGTGCTTGATCCGCAATGGCAAAACGCCATTGAGGGTTATATAGGTGGAGCGCGTTTCTCTATTATCGTAGAAGAAGATTACGAATCGGATGCCATCAGTATTGTACGTAACATGCAAGGTGGTAACCGTGCCCGTGTGATCCAAGGCAGTAAAGCCAAGCAAGATGCGGATCGCCAAAATACCCCACACAATTCCATTATGAATTTAATGAAGTTCGAACACGCTACAGCTAAGCATTATTTAATGGCCAGTTATGGTAGTGTGGAACAAGTGCCCGATGCACAAACCTTGCGTAAGACCCGTCGCGGTTTAACTAAACAAGGCATGGGTTCTGGTTCTTACTCTATGTATCGTTGTGATGTGAGTGACACAGAATTGGTATTTGGCCAAGGTGCGCGAGAACGTGCGTTAAGTGCTAAACAAAAAGAATTCCAACAACTTGCAGAGCAAGCCAGCCAAGCACAGCAATCTCAGCGTGAGGCGCAAGATTTGTTGTTAGCGGTGAATCAGTTGCGTCACTTAGGTTATGCCGATCAATTACAGCAGATGGTTAGCATTAACCGCCAATGGAGAAATGCGGAAAAACAACTGGATCAAATTGATCTGTCGGATTTCTCTTTATTAGAAGATGAATACCGCGATCTGGCCGAGCAAGCACAAAAGCTGGATGAACAAATCCAACGCTTAGATGGTGAGTTAGGTCAAACCGCGCAGCAGTTAAAAGAAAGTGAAAAACGTTGTGCGATTTTAAGTGATCAGCAAGAGTTTACGGCTGAAAAAGCCGATGCTAACGAAACTAATTTGCGTTCTATCAGCAAAGTATGGCCTGATTTTGATGTGGAAAAATGTTTAATCGAAGCGGATGAAGAAGCAGAGAGAACCACAGCTGAAATCGCACAGAATCAGCAACAAGCTATTTTGAGTGAACTGAATAGTCGTGCGCAAAGTTTGGATCGCGCGATTGCGGATCATAACCAACGCTGTCAAACCGTGGATGCCATAGTGTACTCACCGGATTATGGCGACGAACACAGTGCCACATTCTTCCAAGGCATTTGTGATGTGCAACGTGAAGTGGATCGTATTCACAACCGTTTGAAAAATAATATCTTAGTTGAAAAGCAAGATAAGCTCACAAGCTTAAAAGACAGCTTTGATAACGCGTTTGTTACCAACTTATGCCACGCCATTTATCAAGCGATCAGTGAAGGCAAACGCACGTTAGAAGAAATGAATAACGAGCTGCGTCATCACAAATTTGGTACCGATAAAGAATGTTATTGGTTCGATTGGGAGTGGGTGCCGGAATTTAAAGATTACTGGAACTTCTTTGAAGAGGTGATTAAAAACCCATCTATTGGTGAAGGCCAAACTTTATTTGAAGTTGAGCTAAGTGCTAAGAGTGCCAAGGTTCGTGCGCAATTAATGGAAATGCTATTAAGTGACGACGAACAAAAAGCCATGCGCGAGCTTGAGCGTTTATCGGATTACCGTAACTATCGCAGCTACGAAATTTATAAACAGCCAGAAGGCAAAGAGCCAATCGCGCTATCGCAATACGGTACCGGTTCTGGTGGTCAGTTAGAAACCCCAGCGTATATTATTCGCAGCGCGGCCATTACATCTGCGTTCCGTTTCAACAAGGGTGATACTCACCTGCGTATGGTATTGGTAGATGAAGCCTTTAGTAAGATGGATGAAACCCGTTCGAAAGAAGTGATCAACTATTTAACGGAAAGCCTAGGTTTGCAGTTGTTGTTCATCATGCCAACCAGTAAATCAGGCCCGTTCATGGATCTTATTTCAAACCAATATGTATTTAGTAAGGTGCCATTAGCGGCTGGTAAACGTGGCGAATTGAATACTCGAGTATTGGTGGATCGTCAGCAATGCAACAAAGAGAAGATTCAAGAGTTGTGGGCGCATCATAGACGAGTAGTAAGGCAACAGGCTGAGCTGGACTTTATGGAAGAGTTCGCTTAATTAAGCTGACTGTCGTCGCCATAGCTTTGTTGAAGTTGATTTTTTAAATACTCATTTAGGTAACTAAACTTCGTTCTTTTTAAATTTAACTTCGCCTTGCGAGAGCATCTTCAAGTAGGACGAGCGTAACACATCATAAATTTTGCAGGTTGTTGATGGGTTACGATCTCCCTTCGCTTGTTCTAACCCATCCTACAGGTTGAAGTTAAGCGCTTTGCTCTTGCTTTAACTTTTCTCGCACATTCATCATCACCTTCCCATAAGTATTTTCCGCACGCCGATCACGCCCACAGCCCCAGAAATAATCATAAGCACTGTTTTCCACTAATGTTTTATCCCCTGTTGCGAGTAGTTTTTCTGCAACTTCTGGATAAGTTTTACATTTAGTATAAATGGCGCGAGTCATGAGCACTTGGCGAAGTGCTTTCCAGCCTTTTTTCTTTTGTAAGAAACGCCATTTCACAAATTTCTCTACTGCCTTGGCATCGGGTAAGGCAAGGATTTTGGTTTGAATACTTGGGTTATCAAATAGGTTAGCTTGATAATAATGCTCAGCAGTCGGCCATTGTTGATCTTCTAGCTCAAATGGGTGGTGTGAGGCACTACCCAGAAGTTCTTGTGTATCGTGACGTGAGAAGAAGATGTCGTTTACATTTTCTTCGGGAAAGAGTCCGGCTGTCATGGCGATTCCGTTAATGTTGTGGATTAATCTCATGGTATGGCGCAGTTCGGCGCATTGCAATATGACAGGACGAACATTCCCATAGCGATGCCGAGTTTTTACTTTGGGAGTAAGGGCAAACTTTGCTAGTCTTAAAATAAAATAAGCAGCGGCACGTATATGGACATTTTAGATAACTGTAATCAAATCGAAGAGGCCCAGCCGTCATTATCTGAATTCGCCCAAGAGTTACGCTTGGTCTATGAAGAGACGCGTCAATTTTGTGCTTTTGATGAATCTGATCAGCTAGTCGATACCAGCTCTTTTCTTCAAAACTTTGTGGATCTTATTCACTCTGGTTTTAGTAATTTATCCCTGAATTACGAGTTACTCCTTACTGGTGAGATTGGGGCCATTTTTGTGGTGGCCTTGATCCCGTTATTGCTCGGTGTGTTCTTGGAAGTGACATTATTGATTAGTCATAACCGCAAAGAATTTCGTCAAGAAAAACGCCAGCAAACCAAACTAAAATATACCCATGGTCGAGTACTGGCCGAAACCATTGCAGATGAAGCTAAGAAAGCGGGTTGGGGATATCGGGCATTCTTATACTCTGCGCTGGCAGTGCAGGGTGTGTTAATCATGCTGTTTTTTGTGACAGCGCCAGAATACGATCGTGATGTTTGGTGTGATGAACACAAAACTCAATACGCCATTTTAAAAGCGGGCTTAGAAACGGAACGCTTGCAGTCGAGTCAGCGTCGCGCCAATTGTGAAATACGCCAAGCAGTTGTGGCCATTAATAACTCGGTTGAAGATCTTGGCAGTCTTTTTTCACAAGAAAATAATTCAACCTTAACCAGTATTAAAAAAATCAGCACATCACTGGGTAGCTCTATTAATAAATTAGATGAGGCCAGGGGCTCAATCAATAGCTTTGAGGCCGAGTTGAAATCGGCTAATGCGAATGCGAAAAGTGTCGCGCAGACTATGAATATTATGCAAGACATTGCGCAGCAATTAGGTGTGAATGCATTATCTAAACAAACAGCCACTAGCAGTGATGCAGGCCCTTTTCCTGCGCAATCTCAGCCAACTCTGCCGCAACTAATCACCAATATAGAAGCCCAGTTAAATCAGCGCCCAGAACAAACCTGGTATGAATCCCAGTTACTGTTAAAGCAAGATTGGATGGCTTGGGCGAAACAACAGCAACAAGTTAATCAACAGTTACAATTGTTATTGGAGCAACAAGCCTTAACAATTGATGAATTAAAACAACAACAAGCGCAAATGATGTCAGCGCCTACATTAGATCGTATTGCTGAGAAAGTGGTGCAGAAGTTAACGCAGCAGCCGCTTTATCCCTTGATGCTGCCTTCGCCAAAAAATCAACCTTAAGCACCCCAGCTAATCTTTGTATTTGGACTAAACTCAGTGCATGCTGAGTCGTTCTTGTGGGTGAAATATGAAATCTATATTTGTATTTTTTATGTGTATTCTGGCCACTTGTGTATTGGCTCGCGGGTTGGATTATCGTTTGTTTCAGTATCCTGTGGATGACGCTAAAAAAAGTGCAGACAGTGCCTATCCAACCTTTATGGCTTATGTGGTGGGGACAAATAAAGAACGTCGTATCCCTGGGGTTGATCCCAAGCACATGTCGGTGATTAAACAAAAGTACCGTATTAAAGTCATGAATGAATATCGCTTGTATGATGACTCGGAAATGGATATCGAAGAAAAAATTCTGCTTGAACGATATTGCACTCGCTATAATCGACAATTGGCCATTTCATTAGGGTTATGACATGCTACGGGTACGAACGTACTTTAGGTGATGTCATGTTGTGCAATCCTGGGTGTGGTGCCTGCTGCATTGCACCATCTATTTCTAGCCCCATTCCGGGAATGCCAGATGGCAAGCCAGCAGGTGTGCGCTGCATTCAATTGGACGATGACAATTTGTGCAAAATATTTGGCCAGCCTGAGCGTCCTAAAGTGTGTGAACAATTCAGTGCGGAAGTGGATATCTGTGGCCACTCTGCAAAAGAAGCGATGGATAATTTAATTGAATTGGTGAACCTCACCAATGTTGATGTGTGATCATGTATCGAATTAATGTGTATGTACCAGAAGATTATGCCGAGCAAGTCAAGCAGGCCATGTTTGCAGCCGGTGCTGGGCGTATTGGCTTGTATGAGCACTGTTGTTGGCAAACACAGGGGCACGGGCAGTTTAAACCGTTAGTAGGTAGCGATGCATTTATTGGTCAGGTAAATCAATTAGAAATGGTAGCTGAATTAAAAATTGAAATGGTGTGTGAAGCTGAGTGTATTAAAGCGGTAGTGCAGGCGATGATTGCTGCTCATCCTTATGAAGAGCCCGCCTACGATGTGTATCAGGCTCTTACCTTAAACGATCTGTGACTCATTTTTATAGGGTTAAGCGCTCATCGATTTGAATATCCAAGACTCGGGTTTGAAAATCTTGGCTTGGTAAATCCTTTAGATAAAATTTCAGTGTCTTTTTTACAGTGGGAAATGCAATCTCTTCCCACGGGATATCATCCACTGCGAATAATTTTACTTCTAAGCTTTCACTGGTGTGTTGAGCATGTTCGGCAGACTGCATATTAGCTAAGAAAAAAATATGCACTTGGGATATGTGGGGCACACTGATGGCACTGAGCATGGGGCCGCATTGAATATCTATGCCAGCTTCTTCCAATGTTTCACGGGCGGCACCTTGTTCCAACGTTTCCCCTTGTTCCATAAATCCTGCTGGTAATGTCCAATACCCTTTACGCGGCTCGATGGCGCGTTTACACAATAAGATCTGATCATTGAATACGGGTAGGGTGCCGGCAATGATTCTTGGATTCACATAATGAATGGTGCCGCAATGGCTGCACACGGCCCGTTGCCGGTTATCTCCTTCAGGCACTTCAATGTTCACAGGGTGGGCGCATTCACTGCAATACTTCATTGTGGGATCCAAAGCCAAATCAGGCCGTCAGTATAACGGCCAAATGAAAGCGAAGGCAAAGCTGCTATGGCAGTGAAGGTAAATCGGACGATCTAAAGAACTTCGCTAGGAAAACGTAGAATGGTTGCGGCAGGTGCTGGTTCTTGTGAAGAGGCTTGCTGGCTGTCACCGGTATGGCCATCAATGAAGCCTTTTAGCTGCTGAAGCGAGTCATGCATCATGCGGCTGATCTCAAGGCAGGCCTGCATCGGATTTTTACTTAAAAGACGCTGTCCATCGATTTGAAACTGCAGGCCATGAAGGCGCTGCTGGTAAGCTTCTGGAGCGGAATTAATAGCATCTCTTACCATGTCTAAACGCAGACGTTCTAAGGCTTCTGGGTCGTTCTTGGCCATGTCTAACATGCGCTCAAAGCTTGGTAATGGTTTATGCATAAATGCGTCTCAAACAATCTGTTACATTCTGTAAGATTGTACCAATCAACCTCTGGCGCCATAAGCTTGTCATGCAAATAGGATCGTGCTTGGCGGTGGGAAAGGGATTTCTGAAATTTATGCCAAAACTGGTGAAAACTCCAAAATAGTCTTTAATATCAGTATGTTATGGTTTTTTATGGGAAATAAGTCACTTCTATTGATTATTTTGTGGAATAGAAGATCGGATATTTAGGAGGAAATCTTATAAGCTATTTCATCGTAATGTGATGAACCCCAGCTTTATTTGTCATGTTACAGTCCTTGACTGTATCTCAGTGAATTCTTGGTTAAAATGCGGACAGTGTTAAGAGGTATCCATGGGTTTAGAAGCATTAGTTAATAAAGTGAAAGCGCACGCTCCAAGAGTGTTAGGTAATAGTGAGTTAGCAGAAGCGGGTGTGTTGGTGGCCATCACGGATGAAGCAGAGCCTAAGGTCATATTGACTTTACGTTCCAGCGATATGCCCACCCATAAAGGCGAAGTGGCATTTCCTGGTGGTAAGCGTGAAGACAGCGATAGTGATATCATCGCCACCGCATTACGAGAAGCGCAAGAGGAGATCGATCTAGATTGTAATCAAGCCGAAGTGATTGGTTGCCTAGATCAAGTGATCTCTCGTTATGGTTTTTTAGTGACGCCTGTGTTGGCCATCGTGCCAGCCGATGTTGCGTTAAGTACGGATTCCCAAGAAATTGATGCGGTATTTAAGGTGCCATTACGGTTTTTCTTAGATGGAGAGCCGGATCAAATTGATCAGTTTGGCAGTTTCCGCGGCCCGCGATGGTATTTTGAGGATTACACCATTTGGGGCTTAACCGCTGTGATGCTAGCGGAAATGTTTAATCAATTTTTTGATGCAGAATTTGAATTACTGCTTGGGTCCCTTGATGGCCTAATGGAAAAATAATTAACCCCATAATCAATAACAATAATAGGTGACGTATGATGTATGCATTGGCAGATCGCGAAATTGAATTACAAGGGGAAGAGTTTTTTGTTGCCGACAGCGCACAATTAATCGGCAGCGTGGTGATGCACAATAACGCATCCGTTTGGTTTAATGCGGTGATTCGTGCGGATAACGACGTGATCACCATAGGTGAAAATTCCAACGTACAAGATGGTGCCATCTTGCACACCGACCCAGGTTTCAAATTAACCCTAGGAAAAGGGGTTACAGTGGGCCATAAAGCCATGTTGCATGGTTGCGATGTAGGCGATTACTCCCTGGTTGGCATCAATGCGGTGATTTTAAATGGCGCAAAAATTGGTAAGCATTGTTTGATTGGCGCAAACACCTTGATACCAGAAGGCATGGTGATTCCCGATGGTTCCATGGTGGTGGGTAGTCCGGGCAAGATTAAAAAAGAGCTAACGGATATGCAAAAGAAACAATTGGAATTAAGCGCTGCTCATTATGTGCATAACTTTAAACGTTATAAAAAAGAATTGAAGCCAAGTAAACTTGGATACATTAACCCCATTGGGGAAAAGTAGAGACAGTATGGTAAAGGTAGAAAAAAACGTGCTTGGGATGGTGAAATCACCATGTGTTGCGGTTTGCGCGTTGGATGAAAATGATGTTTGCATTGGTTGCTATCGTACCTCTGATGAAATCATGCATTGGGGCACAATGGATAACGAAGAAAAAACCAAGGTGCTTGAAAATGTCAGTGAGCGCGAAAAGGCCTCTGGGAACCTCATGACGTTTTAATCAAACGCAAACAGTGAATAGCCAGCGTAAGCTGGCTTTTTTGTGCACGCTGCATTGGCTTTTGCTAAACTGCTGGCAAATTATATCAAGGAATCAACATGTCTATTTCATTGGGAACGCCATTAAGCGCAAGCGCGAAAAAAGTATTGTTGTGTGGTTCGGGTGAGTTAGGTAAAGAAGTCGCCATCGAATTACAGCGTCTTGGGGTGGAAGTGATAGCGGTTGACCGCTACGCCAATGCACCTGCCATGCAAGTGGCTCATCGTTCCCATGTGATCAGTATGTTGGATGGGGATGCATTACGTCGCATCATTGAGCAGGAAAAACCGGATTTAATCGTTCCGGAAATCGAGGCAATTGCCACAGATACATTGGCGGCATTAGAGCAGGAAGGTTTTACTGTTATTCCAACCGCTAAAGCGACCCAGCTGACAATGAACCGTGAAGGTATTCGCCGCTTAGCCGCCGAGGAATTAGGGCTTGCCACCAGTGCTTATGAATTTGCACAAAGCAAAGATGAATATTTAAATGCCATTAAAAATATTGGTTTACCGTGTGTGGTGAAGCCAATCATGAGTTCATCCGGTAAAGGGCAATCACTGTTGCGTCATGAAAGTGAAATTGATGCCGCTTGGGATTACGCACAAGAAGGCGGCCGTGCGGGTAAGGGCAAGGTTATCGTTGAAGGCTTTGTGGATTTTGATTTTGAAATCACCCTGTTGACCATTCGTCATCGAGATCAAAATGGCAACATGACCACATCGTTTTGTGCGCCTATTGGTCACCGTCAAGAGAACGGGGATTATCAAGAATCTTGGCAGCCTCAGACTATGACAGACGCAGCTCTTCAATCGGCCCAAACTATGGCAGAAAAAGTCACCACAGCGCTAGGCGGTAAAGGCTTGTTTGGTGTTGAGTTGTTTATAAAAGGCGATGATGTGATTTTTAGCGAAGTATCACCGCGACCACATGACACAGGATTGGTGACCTTGGTCTCGCAAGATCTATCCGAATTTGCACTACACGCCCGTGCGATTTTGGATTTACCCATAGTGCAAATTAAACAAAATGGCCCAAGTGCATCCAGTGTGATTTTAGTGAGTGGTGACAGTGCTAACGTGCAGTTTGCAAATCTAGATCAAGCCTTGTCTATTCCTAATACGCAGCTGCGATTATTTGGTAAGCCTGAAGTGAAAGGCACTCGCCGTATGGGGGTTGCATTGGCAACCGGTGACAGTATCGAACAAGCAAAGGCGACGGCGATAGAATGCTCTTCTAGCGTGAATGTGATTTGTTAATTAAAAATAATGAGTCGGGTTAGGCCCGACTCATGCCAATTCCCATGATACCAATCATGACTATGGCTCCGCCGATCAATTGAACACTATTTAACGTTTGCCCTAAAAACCCATAGGCTAAAAATAATGACGCCACAGGTTCAAAATTTAGCACGGGTGAATTTCGTGCCATGTCTAAGCGCGGCGTTAACACAAATAAAGTGGTGATGGCCACAGCATACAATAAAGCCAAGCACACTAATCCAATCCAGCCTGTTTCATTTTCTGGTAAGGCGCTGCCACCCGGTAGCCATTCTCCCCACGCGGCCACCAACATTAAACTCACCACAATCATCATGATGTAACTGCTGCGTACCGAACCTGGAATACCTGCCAATTGATACTGGGTAATCCACATGGTGGCAGCCAGTAGCATGGCAGAAAAAGTAGCCAGCCCAACGCCTATTAACCAATCGTGAGTGAGTGGGATATCGGTGTCGATGTTTAGTACTAAAATCAAACCAAACAAAATAAACATTAATAGAAGGAAGGTTTTTAAGTTTGGAGCTTTCTTACCGGCTAGCCAACTGGCGAGAATAAACATCATAGGCCAGGTGTTAACTAACAATAATGCCATGGCAACCGGAATTAATGTAATGGCACTGTATAAACACAAACTTTGTGCCGCGATTAAAAAACCTAGCAGTACTTGCCACTTTCTAAGTGGCGCAGGAATAGCCATGGATGCCTGACGCAATTTCACAATGCTCAGCATAAAAATTAAAGACATGGTGCTACGCGCAAGTACTGCCAATAATAGCCCTGTGCCATTATCAAACGCGAAGCGTGCTGCGATATGGTTACCTGCGAATAATGTTGCGCTCATAATTAACAGCGCGATAGCAATGGGGCGAGGCAAAAATTCAGTTGGGTTTGATTGCATGAAAAGCCTAGAAAGAGCGGGCATCCTGCCCGCAGTGTTATGATTTGGTCACTTTCGCGGATGCGATCGTGTTAGCTTTAACCTTCAAGATTTCGATTTGATAATCTTCGATTTTCAAGCACACATTATTTTCCGGAATGGATTCTAAGTATTCAATGATTAAACCACTAAAGGTTTTCGGGCCATTAAGTGGTAAGTCAAAGTTAAGGGCTTTGTTTAATTCACGAATGGTGATAGCGCCGTCTAAAATAAAACTGCCATCTTCAAGCGGCGTAATATCTTGGTTAGTGGCGGAAATATCACTGGTAAAGTCACCCACAATTTCTTCCAAAATATCTTCTAATGTGGCGATGCCTTGAACATTACCGTATTCATCAACCACAATGGCAATACGGCGCTGCTCAGTTTGGAAGTTAAATAATTGATTATGTAATTGCGCCGTTTCTGGAATGAAATACGGTTCACGGGTTACTTGCAAAAGTTCGGCTTTATTGAATTCCGTCTGCGCTAAAATCTTTGCTGCATTTCGCATGTGCAATACACCAATAATATTATTGATGTTGCCTTTCCATACGGGCAAGCGCGTGTGCTGGCTGGTGCGCATGATGTTTTCTATATCGCGGATGTCTTCATCTAGGTCGATACCTACTATTTCATTTCGCGGCACCATAATGTCGTTCACGCGTACGGTTTCTAAATCTAAAATAGACAGCAACATTTGCTGACGGCGTGGCGGAATCAGCGCGCCAGCTTCGTGAACCAAGGTTCGAAATTCTTCGGTGCTCAATAAGTCTTTACTGGTTTGATCCAGTTTTAAACCCGAGATGCGAATTAAAAAGTTCGCGATTAAATTCACCACCCATACAAACGGCATTAATATCCATAGCAGCGGCTGCAGCAAATAACTGGCAGGGAACGCAATCTTTTCTGGGTGATTGGCCGCGATGGTTTTAGGCGTGACTTCCGAGAAGATCAGAATCACAAGGGTTAAAAGAATGGTGGCGATGGACACGCCTAGCTCAGGGTTATCCACCCAAATACGTTGCGCAATAATGGTAGCGATAGAGGCCGCTGCAATGTTGACGAAGTTGTTACCAATTAGGATTACGCCAATTAAGCGGTCGGTACGGCTTAACAATTTAGATGCTCGTTTCGCCCCACCATGACCGGATTTAGCAAGGTGGCGCATGCGGTAGCGGTTGAGGGACATCATCCCAGTTTCAGAACTGGAGAAAAACGCAGAAAAAATAACGCAGAAAAATAACGCAGCAAATAACAGGCTTAAGGGTATGTCGCTCACGAAGCGGTCCTAGTGACTAAAGTTGGCGCTAGTGTAGCAGAAAACACCCTCAACCAAAGACTTTCCCGGCCATTAGCGCTTGAGAATGATCTCTAATACTAGCTTGCTGCCAAAATAGGCGGCAATAAGCAGGCCTGTGCCCACCAAGGTCCATTTACTGGCTACGGTGCCGCGCCAGCCAAAACGCCAGTGACCCAGTAGTAAGGCGCCATATACAGACCACGCCATCAGGGTGAACGCGGTCTTGTGTACTAAGTGCTGAGCAAACAGGTCTTCAAGGAACAAAAAGCCTGAGACAATGGCTAGGGTAAGTAAGAACATGCCCATGCCAATCATATCGAACAGTAAACGATCCATGGTTTGTAATGGCGGTAGCACGCGCATGATACCGGACATGTGTTTATGTTTGAGTTGGCGATCTTGGAAGATTAATAAAACGGCCTGAAACGCAGCAATACTCAGCACGCTGTAAGCCATGATGGATAGAATAATGTGGCTCATGAGGCCGCTGTCAGTAATCTTCACCGGCTGTGCCAGTGCGCCAAAAGCCAGGTTGCACGCCATAATGATGGCCGCCATGGGGAAAACCCCAAGGAATAAGGTTTCTAAAGGTTTGCGCAGTGCACTGATTAAAATAATGGCACTGATCACAAGAGAAATCAGCGAGCCCACATGAAAGAAGCTCAAATCCATGGTGTGATTGATTAACGGTGTAAACCAAGCCAAGCCATGAAACACAACGGCAAGGGAACCTAAGCTTAAAACCTGCTTACGAGATTTAGATTGCGGATGACGGGTAGCCTGATATTGCACAAAGCTGCTGGCCAGATACAAAAGGATGGCGATGATTGCAAACAGCGTAACCATTGGATGGTGATTCCTAATACATAGCGAAAGAATTAGAGTCGTTATTATGGTGGCCGTCACTATTTAGCCAACTCTGGGCTCAGAAGAGTGAGTTATCCGGCGCTTCCCTATATAATGCTGGACAATTGTGCACACAGACGAGCCAGAAGTATAGGGTTTGCCTCAGTTTTAACAGGACGCAGGCCACACTGGCGACCATTGAGAGACGCGGTATTTATGTTTGAAAACCTACAAGATCGATTGAGCGGTGCTTTGCGCGCCATCAGCGGCAAAGCCAAAATCACCGAAGACAACATCAAAGGCACCTTGCGCGAAGTGCGCATGGCGTTACTAGAAGCGGACGTCGCCTTGCCAGTGGTGAAAGAATTCACCAATCAGGTGAAAGAGCGCGCCATCGGCTCTGAGGTATTAAAAAGCTTAAGCCCAGGCCAGGCCTTGCTGAAAATCGTGCACGAAGAATTACAGCGCGTCATGGGGGATGCCAACGAAGGCTTAGACCTTGCGGCCAAGCCACCGGCCATCATCTTAATGGCGGGTCTACAAGGTGCGGGTAAAACCACCACAGTGGCCAAGCTGGCGAAGTATCTGCAAGAGCGTGAAAAGAAAAAAGTCATGGTGGTCTCGGCCGACGTTTACCGTCCTGCCGCCATCAAACAGCTAGAAACCTTAGCCGGTGAAGTGGGTGCTAAGTTCTTCCCATCGGACATTTCACAAAAACCGGTTGATATCGCCAAGGCCGCCATTAAAGAAGCCGAAACCCAATTCTCCGATGTGCTGATTGTGGATACCGCAGGTCGCTTGGCCATTGATGAAGACATGATGGCTGAGATTCAGCAACTGCATAAAGCCATCAACCCAGTCGAAACCTTGTTTGTGGTCGACGCCATGACAGGTCAAGACGCTGCCAATACCGCAAAAGCCTTTAATGAAGCGTTACCGTTAACCGGTGTGGTATTGACCAAGGCCGACGGTGATGCCCGTGGCGGTGCCGCGTTATCTGTGCGTCACATCACCGGCAAGCCGCTGAAATTCTTAGGTATGGGCGAA
>JABXIK010000003.1 GCA_013373125.1 Gammaproteobacteria bacterium
TGCAAGCTGAGGCTCAGCTTGCTAAGGATCTTAAATCTTGTGTCACAAATAACAGGCATAAAAAAACCCGCCTAAGCGGGTCTTTTCATTTGAACAATCATTAATCGAAGATTAACGCTTACCCAATTTTTCGCGGATCTGTTGCAGAGTACGAATCTGCGCCATGGATTCCGCAAGCTGAGAGGCTGCGCGAGAATAATCAAAGTCACCGCTTTGATTTTCTAGTGCTTGCTCAGCGTGTTTTTTCGCTTCAAGCGCGGCTGCTTCGTCGATGTTATCAGCGCGTAATGCAGTATCAGCTAGAACTGTTACTGAGTTAGGCTGAACTTCTAAGAAGCCACCAGATACGTAGAAGATTTCCTCTTCACCGTTCTGCTTTTTAATGCGAACGGGGCCTGGCTTAAGGGCAGTTAACAAGGCAGCGTGACCTGGCATTACACCAATGTCACCCTGTTCACCTGCTGCTACTACCACTTCAACCAAGCCGGAGAAGATAGCCTCTTCAGCGCTAACGATGTCGCAGTGAACCGTCATTGCCATAGCTTTCTCTCCTATTAGAAGGTTTTAGCTTTCTCGATTGCTTCGTCGATTGTACCTACCATGTAGAACGCTTGTTCTGGTAGTGCATCGAATTCACCTTCAAGAAGACCTTTAAAGCCACGGATCGTCTCTTTAAGCGATACGTACTTACCAGGCGCGCCAGTGAAGATTTCTGCCACGTGGAAAGGTTGAGATAAGAAACGCTCAATCTTACGTGCACGAGATACAGTTAATTTATCTTCTTCAGACAGCTCGTCCATACCTAGGATGGCGATGATGTCTTTCAGTTCTTTATAACGCTGCAATACAGTTTGAACGCCACGAGCTACTTCGTAGTGTTCTTGACCGATTACTAGAGGATCTAACTGACGAGAGGTAGAGTCTAGTGGGTCGATTGCAGGGTAGATACCTTTAGAAGCGATTTCACGAGACAGAGATACAGTTGAGTCCAAGTGAGCGAAAGTAGTCGCTGGGCTTGGGTCAGTCATATCATCCGCAGGTACGTATACCGCTTGGATAGAGGTGATCGAACCAGTCTTAGTAGAAGTAATACGCTCTTGTAGTACACCCATCTCTTCAGCAAGAGTTGGCTGGTAACCTACCGCAGAAGGCATACGACCTAGAAGTGCAGATACCTCAGTACCCGCAAGTGTGTAACGGTAGATGTTATCTACGAATAGTAGAACGTCTTTACCTTCGTCACGGAACTTCTCAGCCATGGTTAGACCAGTTAGGGCTACACGTAGACGGTTACCTGGCGGCTCATTCATTTGGCCGTAAACCATCGCTACTTTAGATTTGGTTTTGTCGTCTAGGTTTACAACGCCAGACTCAGCCATTTCGTAGTAGAAATCGTTACCTTCACGAGTACGCTCACCAACACCTGCGAATACAGATAGACCAGAGTGGGCCTTCGCGATGTTGTTGATCAATTCCATCATGTTTACAGTTTTACCAACACCGGCACCACCGAATAGACCAACTTTACCACCCTTAGCGAATGGACATACTAGGTCGATTACTTTGATACCTGTTTCTAGCAAATCTGTAGAGTTTGCTTGCTCATCGAAAGTAGGCGCTTTACGGTGGATAGAAGCAGTTTCTTTCTCACCAATTTCGCCACACTCATCGATAGGACGTCCAAGAACGTCCATGATACGGCCTAGAGTTTCAGTACCTACTGGTACTTGAATTGGACCGTTAGTGTTTTCAGCTACTAAACCGCGCTTTAGGCCCTCTGTAGAACCCATGGCGATGGTACGAACGATACCGTCACCTAGCTGTTGTTGAACTTCTAGCGTGATTTCTCCGCCTTCAACTTTAAGCGCGTCATATACTTTAGGTACTGAATCACGTGGGAATTCCACGTCGATTACAGCGCCGATGATCTGTACGACCTTTCCGCTACTCATTGTTAAATCCTCTTAAAAAACCTTTAATCTGCAAGCCTATACCGCTGCTGCGCCACTACAGATCTCGGAGATCTCTTGTGTGATCGCTGCCTGACGAGCCTTGTTGTATAACAAGTTCAGCTCTTTAATGAAGTCACCAGCGTTATCAGTGGCGGCTTTCATCGCCAACATACGCGCGGCCATTTCACAGGCTGTGTTTTCCACAACGCCTTGATAAACCTGAGACTCAATGTAACGAACCAACATCTCATTCAGCAAAGCTGCTGCATCTGGTTCATAAATGTAGTCCCAATGGCCACTTAGTGCTTCGTCTTTTTCAGCTTCAAGCGGTAGAAGTTGTTTAACAGTTGGTTTTTGCGTCATGGTGTTAACGAATTCGTTACCCACTAGATACAAACGGTCGATTTGGCCGTTATCAAACGCATCTAGCATCACCTTAACGCTACCGATTAAATCATTAATTTCTGGCACGTCACCCATGTGGGTCTTGGCTGCAACCACGTTGCCACCGAAACTCTTGAAGAAAGAAACGCCTTTTTGGCCAATGGCACAAATATCCACTTCGATTTTATCGTTGTGGAACTGTTTCATATCCTTCATCAAGTTACGCAGCAGGTTGGTGTTCAAACCACCACATAGACCACGGTCCGAAGTAATTACGATGTAACCAACACGTTTTACTTCTCGCTCTTGCAGATAGGCATGACGGTATTCGCTGGTAGCGTTGGCCATGTGGCCTACTACCGCGCGGATTTTTTCCGCATATGGACGGCCAGCTTCCATTCGAGTCTGCGCTTTACGCATCTTCGAGGCGGCTACCATTTCCATCGCAGAAGTAATCTTTTGCGTATTTCGAATACTGCCGATTTTCTGCTTAATCTCTTTTCCGACTGCCATATGACTGCCCCTATTATCTATTCGGCGAACCGACTAAGCCGAAGCTTAGTAGGTTTGAGTGGCCTTAAATTTCTCAAGTAAGTCTTTCAGACCGTTCTTCTCGTCGTCGCCATATTTACCGGCACCGTTAATAAGATTAACTAGGTCTTTGAACTCAGCGTGGGCGTAAGAAAGTAATGAAGATTCGAAATCTGCAATTTTCTCAACGGCTACGCCTTTTAGATAACCTTCGTTAGCAGCGAATAGCATGATAGCCATTTCTGCTACAGACATTGGCGCGTACTGTTTCTGCTTCATTAGTTCAGTAACAGTTTTACCGTGCTCAAGCTGTTCACGAGTGGCGTCATCTAGGTCAGATGCGAACGCTGCGAAAGCGGCAAGTTCACGATACTGAGCCAAGGCTAGACGGATACCACCACCTAACTTAGAGATGATCTTAGTTTGTGCAGAACCACCAACACGGGATACAGAGATACCGGCGTTCATCGCAGGACGAATACCCGCGTTGAATAGGTTAGTTTCTAAGAAGATCTGACCATCAGTAATGGAGATAACGTTTGTTGGTACGAACGCAGATACGTCACCACCTTGGGTTTCGATGATTGGTAGCGCGGTTAAAGAACCGGTTTGACCTTTCACTTCACCGTTGGTGAATTGTTCAACGTAGTCAGCGTTTACACGTGCTGCACGCTCTAGTAGACGAGAGTGCAAGTAGAATACGTCACCAGGGTATGCTTCACGACCAGGAGGACGTTTCAATAGCAATGAAATTTGACGATAAGCCCAAGCTTGTTTAGTCAAATCATCATATACGATTAGAGCGTCTTCACCGCGGTCACGGAAGTATTCACCCATGGCACAACCAGCGTACGCAGACAAGAATTGCATAGATGCTGGATCAGATGCAGAAGCGGCAACGATAATGGTGTTTTCCATTGCGCCGTGTTCTTCAAGCTTACGTACTACGTTAGCAATAGAAGATTGCTTCTGACCGATGGCAACGTATACACACTTAATGCCAGAGTCTTTTTGGTTGATGATGGCGTCGATCGCCATTGCAGTTTTACCAGTCTGACGGTCACCGATGATCAACTCACGCTGACCACGACCTACTGGTACCATTGCGTCAACTGATTTATAACCAGTTTGCACAGGTTGATCTACCGATTTACGAGAGATTACGCCAGGTGCGATGCGTTCTACCGGAGTAGTGATTTTCGCATCGATAGGGCCTTTCCCGTCAATTGGGTTACCTAGAGCATCCACTACACGACCTAATAGTTCAGGACCAGTAGGTACTTCAAGGATACGACCAGTACAACGAGCCTTTTGGCCTTCTTGTAGTGGTAGGTAATCGCCTAATACGATGGCACCTACAGAATCACGCTCAAGGTTAAGCGCCATACCGTATAGACCACCATCAAATTCAATCATTTCGCCGTACATTACGTCGGCTAGACCGTGGATACGCACGATACCGTCAGCGACGGATACGATTGTACCTTCGGTGCGAGCTTCAGAAGACATATCGAGTTTCTCGATACGGCTTTTGATCACATCGCTAATTTCGCTAGGATTTAGTTGCTGCATGCTTTATCCCTCAAACTCAGGAGTTCATCGCTTCGGCTAACTTGGCCAACTTACCTTTAAGACTACCGTCGATCACCAGGTCACCCGCACGGATGATGGCGCCGCCTACTAATGTTGCATCAACAGAAGTAGTTACACGTACGTCTTTTTCAAGTTTGGCTTTGAGAGCTTGAGTCAATTTTTGCTTGGTATCGTCCGTTACATCAAAAGCAGAGATGATTTCTACATCTACGGCTTTTTCTAGCTCGGCCTTCAAGTGCTCAAATTGCTCGAAAATTTGTGGTAACAAGGAAATACGTTTGTTTTCCGCTAGAACGCTCACTAGGTTTTGACCCGCTTCGTTCAATGTATCACCACAAACATCTACAAATGTTTGAGCTTGCTGTGCGCCAGTCAGGTTAGGGTTGGATAACACTTCAACCACTTTTTCCTGTTCGGCAACGTTGCTGGCTACTGAAAGCATGTCAGACCATGCTTGCAATGCGCCAGCATCAACAGCTGCTTGGAAGGCTGCTTTCGCGTATGGACGTGCCAATGTTGAAAGTTCAGCCATGGTAAACCTCGCTTATAGCTCTTCTGCCAATTTATCAAGAAGCGCATTGTGCTTCTCAACATCAATTGAGGTTTCCAGGATTTTAGAAGCACCGGCTACTGCTAGTGTAGAAACTTTAGTACGTAGAGTTTCTTTTGCGCGGTTAACTTCTTGATCAATTTCTGCTTGAGCAGCGGCTTTAAGACGCTCACCTTCTTGACGAGCCGTTTCTTTGGCTTCGTCAATGATTTGGCTTGCGCGCTTATTGGCTTGCTCAATGACTTGGGCAGCTTGCTCTTTTGCTTCACGGATCTGAGAAGTGGCTTTTTCTTGAGCCAATTTCAGATCACGTTCAGCGCGATTTGCTGCGTCCAAACCATCTGCGATTTTCTTTGCACGTTCTTGCATTGCATTGATTAGCGGAGGCCAAACAAACTTCATGCAGAAAGCAACGAAAACAGCAAAGGCGATGATTTGGCCAATCAGAGTCAAATTAATATTCACGCCTTAGTCCTCTAGTTCGTTGTGTTACGTATGAAAGTTAAAAATTAACCTGCAACTGCGAACATTAGGTATAGACCAAGACCAACACCGATCATTGGTACCGCATCCAATAGACCAGCGATTAGGAACATTTTACCTTGTAGCATAGGGGCTAGTTCAGGCTGACGCGCAGAACCTTCAAGTAGACGGCCACCTAGGATACCGAAACCAATAGCAGTACCTAATGCACCTAGACCGATCATAAGAGCGGCAGCGATATAGATCATTTCCATAATTTACTCCAGTTTTTTAAAGTTAAGTTAAAATTAACGGTTAAGTTAAAGGGTTAAAAATTAATGGTCTTCGTGAGCCATGCTCAGGTATACGATGGTCAGCATCATGAAGATAAATGCTTGCAACGTGATTACTAGGATGTGGAAAACTGCCCACGCCCATTGTAGTACGCCACCAAGTAGACCTAACGCCAAGCCAGCCGAGAACAGTAGCGCGATCAAGATGAAGATCATCTCACCTGCGTACATGTTACCGAACAAACGCAATGCCAATGAGATCGGCTTAGCGATCAAGGCAATGGACTCTAAGAAGAAGTTAATCGGTACAAACAACGCTTGTACGAATGGGTTCTTAACGTTGAACGGGTGTAGTGTTAATTCACCCATGAAACCACCGATGCCTTTTACTTTAATGCTGTAGAAAATCATTAGAGCAAATACAGTGATGGATAGACCCATAGTGATGTTAGGGTCAGTAGAAGGTACGATCTTCATAAATGCGTGATGTGGATCGTGTCCAGCCGCTGCAAAACCTAATTCAAACAACTTAGGTACAACGTCAACTGGAATTAAATCCATTAAGTTCATCATGAACACCCAGCAAAAGATGGTCAGAGCTAATGGAGCAACCAGTGGGTTACGACCGTGGAAAGATTCTTTTACGGTGTTATCAACGAATTCAACCATCACTTCAACGAAGTTTTGGAAACCAGACGGAACGCCTGTAGTAGCTTTACGCGCTGCGCGGTAAAACAAGAACATGATCAATGCGCCAAGGCCAATCGACCAAGCCAAGCTGTCTACGTGAAGAGCCATGAAGCCCATATCACCCGCTTCTTGTGCGCTCTGTGCCAACGTCCAAGACGCTTCACTCAGTACACTGCCATCCGCACGCTCGTAACCTGCTGGCAATTCGCCGTAGGTTAGGTTGGTGAGATGGTGTTTTATGTATTCGGTTGAATTACCCGCCATAAGTCACTCTCGTCCAAAAGGTTTATATTTTTGCAATTTTAGAAACAAATATGTTTACGCACTGCACGGCACAAAAGGTGATGAACAATGCGAAAAAATCTAAGGGTTGAATCAGCTTAAACGCTGCAGCAAACCCAACCGCTGTTAATAACATTTTCCAGGTGCCGCCTTGATAAAACGACTGCAGAACATTTTCCACCTGGCGCGCCCCGGTATACATAAACGCTTTGTGAATAAAATAAGCGTTGGGAATGGCGCAAATTAATCCACCAGCTAAGGCGGAAATGGCCGCATCTTGGCTGCGTAATAAGAACAACAGCGCACAGGTAAACGTCAGGGCAAACTGAACCAAGGAAATACGATAAACCGGAGGGCGAGAAATGGTTTGTCTCAATCTAATCTCCGGCTGTTACAACCTCGAACAGCGATTAATCACTAACATTACCCTAAATAAGGCGCGCCGAATTATATTGACTATACCGCCTAGCTTCAACCAACCATTCACTTTATTCGCATTTAAATTGGGCAATGTCGCCCCGAGATTCCGCCACACTGCACAAAAAACGAGCAAAGCGCAGGCAGTGTAGTTGGCTTATTCGGGGATAGCAATGAAATACCGAGCCATATCCAAGGATATGGCTCGGCTTTGGGAGTTACTTGATGTGATTTAAGATGCCGTCCAGCTCATCAAGGCTAGAATAGCTGATGACTAATTTACCTTGGCCTTTAGCGTTATGCTTCAGTTCAACCTTAGCGCCTAAGCGCTCTCCAAGTGAGCCTTCTAGGCGCTGAATATTAGGGTCGCGCGCAGGGGTCGCTGGGGTTTTCTTCTGTTCGTGCCAAGTACGTACCAAGGCTTCGGTTTGACGCACGGTAAAGGCTTTCGCCACGACCTGACGGGCTGCCTCACTTTGGTGCTCACCTTGTAAACCTAACAAGGCACGGGCATGGCCCATTTCAATATCACCATGCTCAAGCAGGGTACGCACATCGTCATTGAGATTCATTAGACGCAGAAGATTGGTCACCGTGACGCGGCTTTTACCCACAGCGTCTGCCACTTGCTGCTGAGTCAGCTCGAATTCTTCTTGCAAGCGATGCAAGGCCACCGCTTCTTCCATAGGGTTTAGGTTTTCCCTTTGGATGTTTTCAATGAGCGCCATGGCGATGGCGGCTTCATCTGCCACCTCGCGAATAATCGCCGGCACTTCATGTAAGCCTGCCATTTGTGCAGCACGCCAACGACGCTCACCCGCAATGATTTCGTATTTGGTGTTATTAGTGTTAGGGGAGATCGCACGCACCACGATCGGCTGCATGATGCCTTGTGCTTTAATCGAGGCCGCTAATTCTTCCAGAGCCTCTGGATGCATGTCTTTACGTGGCTGGTACTGACCCGGCTGTAAGAATTCTACCGGTAGTTGCTTTAATACGTCTTTCGCACTCGTGGTCTCGGTAGCATCATCGGTATGACTTGGATTCGCTTGACTGGCCGCAGCCCCCGCCAAAAGGGCATCCAACCCCATTCCACCTAATCCACGTTTTTTTGCCATGTTTGTTGTCACTTAATAAATAAGAAGATTAATGTTCTACCGATTTGTTTTTACGATTCACTTCGCCCGCTAATGCCAGATAAGCCACGGCACCGCGAGACGTTTTATCATAACACAGCACTGGCATCCCATAACTAGGGGCTTCAGCCAGACGGATGTTACGAGGAATAACCGTTCCATACACCTTGTCGCCAAAGTGATTAATCAATTGCGCCGATACATCCGTAGTTAGACTCGCTCTTGGGTCGTACATGGTGCGCAATAAACCATCGATTTCTAAATCAGGGTTGATTTGTTTGATGCGTTCAATGGTGCTCATCAAAGCACTCAAGCCTTCCAATGCATAGTATTCGCATTGCATCGGAATAATGATGCCATCCGCGGCGACAAACGCATTCACGGTCAGCATGTTTAATGACGGAGGACAGTCGATCAAGATGTAATCATAGTCATCTTTTACGGCATCTAGCGCCACCTTGAGGCGACGCTCTTTACCTTCGATATCCATGAGCGCCACTTCTGCTGCGGTTAAATCACCATTGGCGGGAATCATGTCAAACCCCGCAGGATCGGTGGCAACTTTCACGTCATTCACGGATAAACCTTCCACTAATAAATCGTATATGGAGGTTTCCAATTCATGTTTATTCACACCACTGCCCATGGTGGCGTTACCTTGGGGATCAAGATCGATGACCAATACTTTACGCTTGGTGGCCACCAAAGAGGCGGATAGATTCACTGTGGTGGTGGTTTTACCCACACCGCCTTTTTGGTTAGCAATTGCGATTATTCGACCCAATTTGAATACCTTTACACAGCTGTTGCGCTCGTAAAATCGGCGTTTAAAACAAGCTTGAAGTGCTCGGTAGAAATGAACTACTCAAAGCGCCTTACGCATTCTTGCTTGAATTTGCCTTGCCTTTACCACGCGCATATCGCGTGAAAAGGCATTTATACTGGACGCGTTAATTCTTCTTAATCTTGACCAGATGACGTTCCCCTTCTTCTCCGGGAACATGCAAGGCGAAACAGTCTACCACACTCACTCGATCATCCAATTGCTGTATTTCACCCTCTGGGTAAATGCCTTTCATGGCGTAAAAGAAGCCGTCTTCTTTAAGCAAATGAATACTGCCATCCACCATATCTTTCAATGTGGCAAATGCCCGAGAGGTGATGGCGTCAAACAAAGGCGCCTCGAAAGACTCGATACGTGACTGCACAGGGGTCATATTTTGCAGTTTCAATTCGATTTTGCTTTGGGTTAAAAATCGCGTTTTTTTACCGTTACTGTCCAGCAAGGTGAATTGTTTTTCTGGAAAACAAATGGACATGGGAATGCCTGGCAAACCCGGCCCAGTGCCCACATCTAAAATTCGCTCACCAGTAATATGAGGAATGATGCTCAAGCTATCCAACAAATGGCGACTGATCATCTCCTGTGGATCACGCACTGCGGTCAAGTTGTAGGCTTTGTTCCATTTCACCAACAAGGCGTGATAATCCAGTAGCAACTGAATTTTATCTTCGCTTAATTCAAGGCCTTGCTTAATTAAGCCGGTTTTTAAAAGTGCGTCGTACATGTGTGTCCTAATGAGTCGGACGTCGAGTACCAGACGTCAGACGCTAAACTTTTCAGCTATTCATGCAACTAAAAATGTAATCGCAATTGGAAATTGATAACTGTTTTTTAGATATTGATGAAACAAAAGCATCAGACGTCCGACCTCAGACGCCTGACTCAATCCTATCACTTAAAAATTAAGCTGATTGTTTCTGCACGCTATGATGCTTTTTCAAATAAATCAGCAACTGACTCAAAGCCGCCGGAGTCACCCCTTGAATACGGCTAGCCGTACCTAGGGTTTCAGGCTGTAACGTCGAAAGCTTTTGCACGATCTCGTTACTTAATCCGCCTACCTTGGTGTAATCCAATTCTTTAGGCAGTTTGGTATTTTCATAGCGGCGCATTTGCTCAATTTCTTCCAGCTGACGCGCAATATAACCTTCGTACTTGGCGGCGATTTGTACTTGCTCTGCCACTTGCGGGTCCGCTACCGCTTCGCCTTTTAAGTGGGCCAAATCTTTGTATTCGATTTCTGGACGTTTCAATAAATCCATCAAGCTGTATTCGCGAGTCAGCGGCGTTTTCACTAGGGTTTCTAATTCTTTACTCTCAGCTGAACCGGCTTGAATCCAGGTGCTCTTCAAACGTTGCGCTTCACGTTCAATGGCTTCACGTTTTTCGCAAAATGCCGCCCAACGCTCTTCACCCACTAAACCAAGCTCACGACCCTTTTCGGTTAAACGTAGATCGGCATTGTCTTCACGTAAAATCAAACGATATTCCGCACGAGAGGTGAACATGCGGTAAGGCTCATTGGTGCCCATGGTGATTAAGTCATCCACAAGCACACCTAGGTAAGCTTCGTCACGACGCGGATACCATGCATCTTTTTCCATACTGCGCAAAGCCGCGTTGGTACCAGCAAGCAAACCTTGTGCACCGGCTTCTTCATATCCCGTGGTGCCATTGATTTGCCCCGCGAAGAACAAGCCATTCATGAACTTGGTTTCTAGGCTGTGTTTTAAATCCTGTGGATTAAAGTAATCGTATTCGATGGCATAGCCTGGGCGTGTAATGTGCGCGTTTTCAAAACCCTTCATGCTGTGGATAAGCGCCACTTGCACGTCAAATGGTAAGCTGGTGCTGATGCCGTTTGGGTACAATTCGTGTGTGGATAATCCTTCTGGTTCCACAAATATTTGGTGAGAGGTTTTATCCGCAAAGCGCATGACCTTGTCTTCGATAGACGGGCAATAACGCGGGCCCACACCTTCGATCACACCAGAATACATTGGGCTGCGATCCAAACCACCACGTATTATTTCGTGAGTGCGCTCATTGGTATGGGTAATAAAGCAATCGATTTGCTCTGGGTGATCCGCTTGTGAGCCCATGAATGACATGACAGGGGTCACATCATCACCCGGTTGGCGCTGCATCACAGAGAAATCCACACTGCGCGCATCAATACGGGCAGGGGTGCCGGTTTTTAAGCGGCCCACATTAAACGGTAATTCACGTAAACGCTGAGATAGGGCGTTAGACGGGGGATCGCCAGCGCGACCACCTTGATAGTTATCCAAACCTATGTGGATAACACCACCTAAGAACGTACCTGTGGTTAACACCACGGAATCGGCATAAATACGAATACCAGCCTGAGTGACCACGCCTTTTACCGTGTCACCTTCGACGATCAAGTCATCACAGGCTTGTTGGAAAAACTCAAGATTCGGTTGGTTTTCCACAATATCGCGAATCGCCGCTTTATATAGAGCACGGTCTGCTTGGGCTCGAGTAGCACGTACCGCAGGGCCTTTACGGCTATTAAGGGTACGAAACTGAATACCGCCCTTATCGGTGGCGCGCGCCATGGCCCCATCAAAGGCATCAATTTCTTTCACCAAGTGGGATTTACCAATCCCACCAATAGCAGGGTTACATGACATGACCCCAACGGTTTCGATGCTGTGGGTTAATAGCAGGGTTTTACACCCCATACGTGCAGCTGCTAAGCAGGCCTCGGTACCAGCATGGCCACCGCCCACTACAATCACGTCATAACGCTTTGGAAAATCCACGCAATCACCTCTGCACATATAAACGCAATAAATTGGCTATTTATTGCTCAAAAATTCACCAGGGCGGGCATTATATAGATAGGTCGCTCCATGTGCTAGACGCAACACACAACTCCAACATGTTATCCACACATATACTGGATTTTGTCTAACAAGGGCGGGTAAAGTGAGGGTTTATCCACTATTAGCCCTAGCACATACATAGGTAAATCCATGAAATCCGGTCTCATACTTCTATCTGTTTTACTCATCAACGGCTGTTCGGGTCTGCGCACCACTGACTCCACCTTTATGGCCCATGCCGAGAACTTCAATTTCTTGTTTCTGCAAATTCCAGGAGGGGACAGCCAAGAGCGCGCTATGGCACTCATGCCAGAAAGAGCTGAAATCGACACCTTAATCAGCACGCCAGATGACATGACCAGCTTTCTAGGGGTGCTCAATCGTATTATTGGCTTGGATTACACCACCATTAATGGTCGCATCAACCCTAAGCCTGTGGATAAACTGCCGCAAACCTCGTTTGAGCTGTAATTTATTATCCACAGCACATGTTCCACAGATATTTCAGCTGTATCACTCAATAACCTCTTAGTTATCCACAAACTCTCAAGCTAAGGGGTTACTTGACCTGTAAACACTTACTCACATCTTAATTTTTATTTATCCCCACTCATTCACAGCTTACTCACAGGCCAATTCAACACAGAATCCCACTCCATTGGCTTTTCATTTACAGAAAATTCGGCACACTGGACTACGCCTATCCCGAGCATTACCCAAGGATAAACACAGCTTATACACAGACTTCAAACTTGGGATAACCTAGATATCAACTAGAATTCAAAGTCATCCAAATACAAACCGCCCACGTAGTCACTGCTGTATAACTCGATAAAAAACAAAAGGAGCTCACCATGAAACTCACCCACTTGGCATTAACAGCCCTCACTGCGTTGGCATTAAGTGGCTGCGCCAAATCGGATAAACCCAATCTCATTTTGCATGTTTTCGAATGTGGCCATGTGGAAGTATCGGATATTTCGATTTTCTCACCGGGCGTTGATGAAGGCGTCACTAAACACCTGACTAATAGCTGCTATCTGATTCAGCATGAGAAGGGCAAACTTATTTGGGACACGGGCTTACCCGATGCAATGGCAGGGAACCCAGGAGAAGCCTTTGGCGGTAAATTGAAGTTAACCGTGACCAATCCTTTATCTAAACAATTAGCTGAGATCAATGTTAATCCAGCGGACATAGATTACTTAGGGCTCTCTCATTTTCATGGGGATCACACAGGTAATGCCAACTTATTTAAAAATGCCGCGTTACTGATTCAACAAGCCGAATACGATGCTGCCTTTGGTGAAAATCCAGCCCAATTTGGTTTTAACCCAGCCAGCTATGACCAAATCAATAAAGAAAAAATTAACATTTTAGATGGCGATTACGATGTATTTGGCGATGGTAGCGTGGTCGTTAAAACCGCACCGGGCCACACACCGGGGCATCAAGTATTGTTTGTGAATTTAGCTGAGACTGGCCCAGTGGTGCTTTCCGGTGACTTATATCACTTTACAAAAAACCGTGAACACAAACGCGTACCATCATTTAATTTTGATAAAGAGCAAACACTTGCTGCTATGGATGTGATCGAACAATTTGTGGATGCGGAAGGGGCACAGTTTTGGATTCAGCATGACTTAGAACAAAACAAAACCATTAAACATTCCCCAGAGTTTTATAAGTAACTCTTAATCTAAAAACAAAAAACGCCGCTTAATTAAAATTAAGCGGCGTTTTTTTGGAAAATGAAATTAAATTATTTACCAATACAAAAACTTCCGAATATTTTACCCAGTAAATCATCACTGGTGAATTCACCGGTAATTTCATTTAGCGCGTTTTGCGCCATACGTAAGTCTTCGGCTAACAACTCACCTGCACTGGCGCCAAGCAGTTGATCTAATCCGTTATCTAAAAAGGTTTTCGCTTGGTTTAACGCATCAATATGACGACGACGGGCAATGAATCCTCCTTCGCTGGCGGCATCAAACCCCATGACGGTTTTTAAATGTTCCCGTAGAGTTTGCACACCCACACCGTCTTTGGCAGAAATACTAATCACAGTAGACGTTTGGCCTTGCATAAAACCAGAAGGCTCACCGGTTAAGTCCGCTTTGTTGCGGATCACGGTAATGCGTTCAGGGTGGGGCAAACGATCTACAAATTCAGGCCAAATATCATGGGGCTCGGTTGATGTGGTTTCAGTACCGTCCACCATGAGTAATACGCGATCTGCTTGTTCGATTTCGTTCCACGCTCGTTCAATACCTATGCTTTCAACTTCATCTGGCGTATCGCGCAAGCCGGCAGTGTCGATGATGTGCAAAGGCATGCCGTCAATGTGGATATGTTCACGCAATACGTCACGGGTCGTACCAGCGATGTGAGTCACTATGGCTGTATCACGACCGGAAAGGGCGTTTAACAAAGAAGACTTGCCCGCATTAGGGCGACCCGCAATCACCACGTTCATGCCTTCACGCAGTAACGTACCTTGATTAGCTTCTTGCATTACACTGGCAAGGTTAGCCATGACTGAACGTAAATCCGCTTCCACTTTGCCATCGCTTAAGAAGTCGATTTCTTCTTCAGGAAAATCAATGGCCGCTTCCACATAGATGCGCAATTGAATCAAACTCTCAACCAATTCATGCACGCGTTTACTAAACGCGCCTTGCAGCGAACGCACCGCGCAACGGGCGGCTTGTTCTGAGGCCGAATCAATTAAGTCCGCAATGGCTTCAGCCTGTGTAAGATCCATTTTATCGTTTAAAAACGCTCGCTCAGAAAACTCACCAGGGCGAGCGGTACGCGCTCCAAGCTCACACACGCGCTTTAAAATGAAATCCAACACCACAGGGCCACCATGGCCTTGTAGTTCCAATACATCTTCACCAGTAAAGGAATTAGGCCCTTCGAAATACAAAGCCAAGCCTTCATCCAAGGTTTGCTGATTCTCATCTTTAAATGGACAGTAATGGGCATAACGAGCTTTAGGCACAAAACCCAACATATCATTAGCGATGGTTTTAGCTTTAGGTCCGGACACGCGCACGATACCCACACCGCCACGACCCGGTGCGGTGGCAATGGCTGCGATTGTGTCAGTGTTAAGTTGACCTAATTCCATACTGTCCTCTGAAACTTAAAACGGGAGATGAACACACTGAGTTTAACACAGCGCCTTCATCTCCCGTTGGAAGGATTAACCTGAGTGGTTAACCCTTAGCTTTTACTTTCGTTTTCGATTTGCTTGGTGATGTACCACTGCTGCGCAATGGACAACAAGTTATTCACTACCCAGTAAAGTACAAGACCCGCTGGGAAGAACAAGAAGAATACCGTGAAAATAACAGGCATTAACTTCATCACTTTCGCCTGCATTGGGTCTGGCGGAGTTGGGTTAAGCTGCATTTGTACAAACATACTCGCGCCCATGATTAACGGTAGAATGAAGTACGGATCTTTTAACGACAAGTCTTCTAACCAGAACATAAATGGCGCCTGACGAATTTCAACAGACTCCATTAACACCCAATAAAGCGCAATGAATACCGGCATTTGCACCAGAATCGGTAAACAACCACCTAAAGGATTGATGCGCTCTTTTTTATACAAGCTCATCATTTCTTGGCTGAGTTTTTGACGATCATCGCCATATTGTTCACGCAATGCTGTAAGTTTTGGTGCAACGCGACGCATGTTCGCCATTGAGCGATAACTCGCAGCAGATAATGGGAAGAACGCCAACTTAACCAATATCGTTAAGAAAATAATGGCCCAACCCCAGTTACCCACAATGGAATGGATAATTTGCAGCAACCAGAATAATGGTTGAGCAACCCACCATAACCAACCGTAATCCACAGTCAGTTCTAGGTTTTCAGAAATTTCCGCTAAACGATCTTGATCTTTAGGGCCAAGGTACAAGCTGGTGTAAGTGGAACCTTGTTCACCAGCGGCCACATTCAATGCTTCATCGTAGTAACCAACGATGTAGTTGCCCGCAGCTTTACGTGTATTGTAAGTGTGAGCGGCATCTTCAGCTGGCACCCAGGCACTTAAGAAATAGTGCTGTAGGAAGGCAGCCCAACCACCTTGAATGGTTTCTTTAAAGCGACCGTCATCCATGTCGTCAAAACTGATCTTGTGATAACGCTCAGATGGACGTGTTACAGCAGCACCTAGGTAAGCCGCCATGCCCATGGCTTCCATGCTAGATGGATCGGCACTGCGGTCACGTTTGAATTGTGCATAGAAGTTAGCTTTCCAAGGGTTTGAAGATGCGTTTTTCACTTCATAACCCACATCAACCAAGTAATCGCCACGCTTTAACTTGAATACTTTATTGATCGTCACTTGATCTTGTACAAAGCTTAACGTCACCACTAATTCGTCACTGCTGTCATCCAAGATGTATTGAGATTTTTCAGCAGAGAATAAAGCACGACCTTCTTTGTCGATACCATTAGCGCCAACTAGACCACTTTGCGCTACAAACGTACGCATTTGGCTTTGTTCTAACAGTACAAACGGAATGTCTTTGTTATCTAAAGACTGCGGATACGCTTTTAGGGCCGCATAAACAATGTCACCACCTTGTGGATCAATGCGAAGATCTAAAACATCAGACTGAACTTCAATTAATTCAGTGGAAGCCGTCTTAGGTGCTTGTGCTTCCATTTGTGGCGCATCTTCAGACACATCTGGCGCATCCACATGAACAGCATCAGTGCTTTCAATTTGAGGGGTAGAGGAAACATTAGCCCCAGAGGTCATCACCGACTGGTTAATCGGGGCCTTACCGTAATCGTCATTCCATTTAAGCACCAGCATATAAGAAATAACTGCTATGCCGATCAGAATGATTGCTCTTCTTGCATCCATTGTTAATTAGCTCTTATTCGATAATTTTTTAGGAGGAACTGGATCGTATCCATGGGTACCCCAAGGATGACAACGACCAATTCGCTTAATACTTAGCCACAGACCACGGAAAGGACCATGCATTTCAAGTGCTTCGAGGGCGTATTCTGAACAAGTAGGGAAGTGTCGGCAACGACTAGGTATCAAAGGAGAGATACCAATGCGGTAAAAACGGATCGGTAAGGCAATAAAGTTCGTTAAAACAGAGTTATTGCTTACGTGGTTTTTGTCTGGAACGGTTGCCATATGGTTTTTGCCTTAACCGTGTCCAAAGTTGGTCCACCATGTGTCTTAATTCGGATTTATCCAAATCTTTTGCACCGACTCGCGACAGTACAACACAATCAAAGTTTTCTAACTCGAACTGATGATGGCGAAAACTTTCCCTTACGATACGTTTGATCTCATTGCGATCAACGGCTCGCTTGGCATGCTTTTTCGCCACAACTAAGCCCAGTCTGGCAAATCCTAACTCATTGCGTCTGGCAAGAATTAGGATCTGTTTCGATTGGGCTTTGGCGTCTGCTTGGTCGAATACCCGTCGATAATCCCCTGCCGTCAGTAGTCTAACGTGGCGCGGGAATACCGTGCTGGTCATTTCGAATTAGGCAGAAAGTTGCTTGCGACCTTTGGCACGACGACGAGCCAAAACTTGACGACCATTTTTGGTTGCCATACGTGCGCGGAAGCCGTGAGTACGCTTACGCTTTAGGACGCTAGGTTGAAAAGTACGTTTCATGACCTTGTCTCTCAAACTGGTTAACAATAAAAATAAGGCAGCGGATTGTATTGAAAACAGCCAATGTATTCAATCAATCTTTTTGTTAATTCACATTTTCTTGTAAACGAAAGAAATCTGAGATGTTTTAGATAATGAAATATAAATAAGAATATATATGTCTTGAATATATGTTTTTTATGATTAGTTATTAATATTAGTAACCGCATTTTATGTGGATAACCATTTAAAGCCCTTTAAATACAAGGGTTTACAGAGATGATAAAGCTTGTATAGACTCCGTAAAAACTGAGTAAAAGCGCAAGATAACTTGGGGATGGAATATGGGGTTATACACAACTGTCAGATTCGAGGCAGTTATTCACATTTCCGTCCCAGTTATACACATAGATAATCCACAGCTGAATCACAGAGTTATCTGTGGATAACTAGCGCAATATTGGTACAATGCACAACTGTTTAAAGATGGAGTCCAGCCGTGCTGGCATTATGGGATGAATGCGTCAGGTGCTTGCAAGACGAGTTACCGGCACAACAATTTAATACGTGGATACGACCACTCAGAGCCAGCGAATCCGATTCTGGCTTGGTAGTATCTGCCCCTAACCGGTTTGTTAAAGACTGGGTCAAAGATAAATTCTCCAATCGCATTCAATCTTTATTGGAAGAGTTGAATGGCGGCCAAGTTTTATCCTTTGAATTGGACATTAGTTCTCAGTCCAGTACCCCTGCTTTTATTGCCCCTGTGGTCAAAGCCCCACAACCTAAAGAAGAGGTGGTGTTTGACTCTGCGCCTGTGGTGGCAGAAAAGAAAGTGGTTGAACCGGTTAAAGAGACTAAGCGTAAAGTCCAGGTAGAAGGCAGTATTCAGCATCAGAGTAGTCTGAATAAGCGTTTTACCTTCGATACGTTTGTAGAAGGTAAGTCGAACCAGTTAGCTCATGCCGCGGCGCAACAGGTTTCGCAGAACGCAGGCGGATCTTACAACCCACTATTTATATATGGTGGCGTTGGTTTGGGTAAAACTCACTTAATGCATGCTGTGGGTAATCATATTCAAGCGCAAAACCCCAACGCGAAGGTGGTATACCTTCACTCGGAGCGGTTTGTGGCTGACATGGTAAAAGCGCTGCAATTAAATGCGATCAACGAGTTTAAGCGTTACTACCGTAGTGTGGATGCATTATTGATTGATGATATTCAGTTCTTTGCCGGTAAAGAGCGTAGCCAAGAAGAGTTTTTCCACACCTTTAATGCCTTGCTTGAAGGTGGTCAACAAATGATTTTGACCTGTGATCGTTACCCTAAAGAAATCGATGGGTTAGAAGATCGCTTAAAGAGTCGTTTTGGCTGGGGTTTAACCGTTGCCGTTGAACCACCTGAATTAGAGACTCGTGTAGCCATATTAATGAAGAAAGCCGAACAGGAAGGTATTGATCTTCCCCATGAAGCGGCTTTCTTTGTGGCGCAGAAGATTCGCTCTAATGTGCGAGAGCTCGAAGGGGCGTTAAAACGCGTGATAGCCAACGCTGCTTTCACCGGTTCTAAGATTACTTTGCCATTTATCAAAGAAAGCTTAAAAGACCTATTGGCATTGCAGGATAAGCAGGTCAGTATTGATAATATTCAGCGCATCGTGGCCGAGTATTACAAAATCAAAGTGGCTGATTTATTATCCAAGCGTCGATCGCGTTCTGTGGCCAGGCCAAGACAAGTGGCCATGGCACTAAGTAAAGAATTAACCAACCATAGCTTGCCGGAAATTGGTGATGCATTTGGGGGACGGGACCATACAACGGTTCTGCATGGCTGTCGCAAAATTAAAGAGCTGCGTGAGAATAACGCAGACATTGGCGAAGATTATAAAAACTTATTGCGGTCACTGACCAGTTAAGAGTGGGAAAGGCATGAAATTCACAATCTCTAGGGAAGCCCTATTAAAGCCACTTCAGTTGGTTGCCGGCGTTGTTGAGCGTCGTCAAACTCTGCCTGTGCTATCTAACGTATTACTGGAGGTGAAAGGGGATCAACTTTCATTAACCGGTACTGATTTAGAAGTGGAAATGGTGGGTAGTGCCCAGCTACTGGAAGCCGGTATTGACGGTGAAATTACCGTTCCTGCCAAAAAATTAATGGATATCTGTAAGTCTCTACCTGATCAAAGCACCATAGTGATCAGTCAGGACGAGCATCGCGTACAACTGCAAGCGGGTCGCAGTAAGTTTGTATTATCTAGCTTGCCAGCCAATGAATTCCCAAATGTAGACGACATCGAAGCCAGCATCACAGTTAATGTACCGCAAGCGCAGCTACGTCGCGTCATTGATCGCACTGCATTTGCCATGGCTCAGCAAGACGTTCGCTACTACTTAAATGGTTTGTTGTTAGAAGTAAAAGCAGACGAATTACGTGCTGTGGCCACAGATGGTCACCGCCTAGCCACTTGTGGCGTACCGGTTTCATTAGAAATGGACGGTAAGACTCAAGTCATCGTGCCGCGTAAAGCCGTATTGGAATTAGCTAAGTTGATGACGGACCCTGAATCCAGTGTTGAGTTGATGCTAAGCAATAATCATATTCGCGCTAAAGTGGGTGACTATACCTTTACCTCTAAGCTTGTAGACGGCAAGTTCCCAGACTATGAGCGTGTGATTCCGCGCAATGGTAACAAGGTGCTTGTGGCAGATCGCCAAGCGTTACGCCAAGTATTCCAACGTACCGCCATCCTTTCTAACGAGAAATACCGTGGTGTGCGTTTATTGCTAGAAGAAAACACGCTTCAAGTGGTGGCCAATAACCCTGAGCAAGAGCAAGCGGAAGAAAGCATTGGTGTGGATTATCAATACGATTCACTAGAAATCGGTTTTAACGTGAGCTATCTGCAAGATGTACTGTCGGTATTGGATGGCGACGATATGAAGATGACTTTGGCTGATCCTAACTCTTCTGCCGTAATGGAAGAGGTAGAGGGTGGTGATTCCTTGTACGTTGTTATGCCGATGCGTCTATAAGCTAGCTGCATTGCAGCTTCTGCGTTAAAAAAGGACTGAACTTGCTCATTTATGGTTTATAAACTGCGCATTTCAGTCCTTTTTTGTGCCTTGAATCTGCTGCTTCGCTAACGCTTATCTTGTCTAGGGTGATACTTTCGTGACCGATTATATTTATGGAATACAAATAGATTCAATGACTTATGGCCATTGAAACCCTCATGCTACAAGGGGTGCGTAATCTTTCCCCTGTGTCTGTTGCTCCAAGTACTCAGATCAATCTGATTTATGGTGAGAATGGTTCGGGTAAAACGAGTTTGCTCGAATCTATCTATTACCTTGCCTACTGCAAAAGCTTTCGCACTCATAAACAGAAGAACCTAATTCAACACGATGCCGAGTCCTTAACCGCATTTTGCCGCCTGAAACTCGATAAGGGTGCCTACCAGCTAGGTGTAGAGCGTAATATCAAGGGCGAGCGCCGCATTAAGCTTAATGGAGAGTGGTTGCAGAGTGCGGCCGAACTGGCTTCGGTATTGCCGGTACAGTTGTTAGATCCCACTATGTTCCGCCTTTTGGAGGGCAGTCCTCAACTGCGGCGCGAGTACATCGATTGGGGTGTGTTCCACGTGGAACCTAATTTCATTAATGTCTGGCGGAATTTCAAAACAGCCCATAAAACTCGAAATGCGTTATTAAGAGCAGGTGGTTGCAGTGAGGCTGAGCGCTTGGTTTGGCATGAGTCCTTGGCCGCTCAGGCGGATAAGATCAATCAATACCGTCAAGCGTATATCAAAAGACTCAAGCCTGTATTTGATAGCTTTATGCAGCGTTTGAATCCGGACCTTGGTATTTCCATGAGTTTTTATCAAGGGTGGGGCAAAGACAGGGATTACCTAGAATTGCTTGAGGAAAGCTGGTTAAGCGATCTTAAAATGGGATTTACCCAGCTAGGTCCACAACGGGCTGATTTGCGAATTAAGGCAAATAATTTACCTGCCATGGAGGTTTTATCCCGTGGTCAGCAGAAAATGGTCGTATGTGCCCTTAAATTAGCTCAGGCACAAATCTATCGAGAAGTGTCTCATCGCCCGTGTATCTTCTTGGTTGACGATTTGTGCGCAGAACTGGATTTAAACCACAGAAAAGCTTTATGTAGCCTCCTAGAAGAATTAGAATGTCAGGTCTTTGTAACCGCTGTTGAAGCAGATCAAATAGCGGATTGTTGGTCCCCACAAAGTCATGTCAAAACGTTCCACGTGGAACACGGGATCTTAAATCAAGAATAAACAGTTCTGCCAGGAGTCTGATCCATGAGCACTGAAACCGCCTATGATTCTTCCAGTATTAAGGTACTGAAGGGCCTAGATGCAGTTCGTAAACGTCCCGGGATGTATATCGGTGATACCGATGACGGCACCGGCTTGCATCATATGGTGTTTGAGGTGGTGGATAACTCCATCGATGAAGCGTTAGCGGGCCACTGTAGCGAAATTAAAGTCATTATCCATCCAGATGAATCCATCAGCGTAAGCGATAATGGTCGTGGTATTCCAACCGATATCCATCCAGAGGAAGGTGTATCTGCAGCAGAAGTTATCATGACGGTACTGCATGCGGGCGGTAAGTTTGACGATAACAGTTATAAGGTTTCTGGTGGTTTGCACGGTGTGGGTGTGTCGGTTGTAAACGCCCTGTCAGATAAGCTAAAACTTGTGATTCGTCGTGCCGGCAAGGTGTGGGAACAAAGCTACACCCATGGTGTGCCAGATGAACCAATGAAAGCCGTTGGTGATACCGATACCACGGGTACCACGATTCACTTCCATCCAAGTCCTGCGACGTTTACCAATATCCAATTTAACTACGATCAATTAGCCAAGCGTGTGCGTGAGCTGAGTTTCTTGAACTCAGGTGTGCGCATCGTATTAAAAGATGAGCGTAGCGATCGTGAAGAAGTATTTGAATTTGAAGGCGGTCTTAAGAGCTTTGTTGAGTATCTGAATACCAATAAGACGGCCGTCAATGACATCTTCCACTTCCAACTAGACGGCGATACCCGTGAAGACGGTATCGGTGTTGAAGTGGCCATGCAGTGGAATGATAGCTTCTCTGAGAACATCTACTGCTTTACCAATAACATTCCTCAGCGCGATGGCGGTACCCACTTAGCGGGCTTCCGTGGTGCTTTGACCCGTTCTTTAAACAGTTATATCGAACGTGAAGGCTTGGCGAAGAAAGCCAAGGTTTCCACGACCGGTGATGACGCTCGTGAAGGTTTGACGGCGATTATTTCTGTAAAAGTACCGGATCCGAAATTCAGCTCTCAGACTAAAGACAAGCTTGTTTCATCTGAAGTGAAAACCGCGGTAGAGCAGGAAATGGCCCGTTGCTTTAACGACTTCCTATTAGAGCAACCGCAACAAGCTAAAGAAATTGTGGGCAAGATGATGGATGCGGCTCGTGCCCGTGAAGCTGCGCGTAAAGCCCGTGAGATGACACGCCGTAAAGGTGCATTGGATATCGCAGGCCTGCCAGGTAAATTGGCTGACTGCCAAGAGAAAGACCCTGCACTTTCTGAAATCTACCTAGTGGAGGGTGACTCGGCTGGCGGCAGCGCCAAACAGGGCCGAGACCGTCGTACTCAAGCGATCCTGCCGCTTAAAGGTAAGATCCTTAACGTAGAAAAAGCCCGCTTCGATAAGATGCTATCGTCTGCCGAAGTAGGCACGCTGATCACAGCCTTAGGTTGTGGTATTGGTCGTGAAGAATTTAATCCAGATAAGTTGCGTTATCACAGCATCATCATCATGACGGATGCGGACGTGGATGGTTCTCACATCCGCACGCTTTTGTTGACCTTCTTCTTCCGTCAAATGCCAGAGATTATCGAGCGTGGGCATATCTTCATTGCACAGCCACCGCTTTATAAAATTAAGCGTGGTAAGCATGAGCAATACATTAAAGATGATCCTGCACTAGAAGAGTACCTAACCAATACTGCATTGGATGGCGCCGCATTATATGTGAACGCACAGGCTCCTGGCATCAGTGGTGAGAAGCTTGAAGACTTGGTGAATAACTACCGCAGCGTGCTATCTAATATTGATCGATTAGGTCGCGTGTACCCAGAGCGCGTACTCAAAGCCATGATCTACATGCCTAAACTGGCTCAAGATGATCTGAAAGATCGAGCTAAAGTGGCAGCTTGGAATGCTGAATTACAAAGCAAATTCAGTGATCCAAAAGGCAATGACTCACAAGTTGTGTTAGAAATTGTGGAAGATAACGAGCGTCATATTTATCTGCCAGATATCAAAGTCATCAACCACAGTATTCCAACCGATTACGTGCTGAGCCATGACTTCTTTGACTCTAACATCTACAAGAATATTTGTGCGTTAGGTGAGCGTCTACAAGGCTTAGTGGAAGAAGGGGCGTACATCCAGCGTGGTGAACGTAAATCGGAAGTGAAAACCTTTGAAGACGTATTAGCCTGGTTAATGAACGAAGCCCGTCGTGGGTACAGCATTCAGCGCTATAAAGGTTTGGGTGAGATGAACCCTGAGCAATTGTGGGAAACCACCATGGATCCTTCTGCTCGCCGTATGCTGCGCGTGACCATTGAAGATGCAGTGGCAGCGGATCAAATCTTCACAACCCTAATGGGTGATGAAGTGGAACCGCGTCGTGCCTTCATTGAAAGCAATGCGTTGTTGGTTGAGAACTTGGATTTCTAATTCACCAAGACAGGTGTGAGTGATATCGTTAGAACCGCTTAATCGTAAGATTAAGCGGTTTTTGTTTTTATAAAGGAGTGAGTATGTCAGGGAAGTTCGAAATATTTGTTGGCAAAGATGAGCAATTTTATTTTCATCTGAAGGCAGGCAATGGCGAAATTATTTTAGCCAGCGAAGGCTATACGCAAAAACACAACGCAGAAAAAGCCATTGAATCTGTGCGTGTGAATAGCCAGTTTGATGATAATTATGTGGATGAAGTCGCCCGTGATGGCAGTTTTTATTTTGTGCTACGGGCCGATAACCATGAAGTTATCGGTGTCAGTCAGATGTATCAATCTAGACAAGGCGCCGATCACGGGAAAGCCTCTGTTAAGGCTAATGGGTTGTTGTCTGATGTAGTTGACCTAAGTTAATAAAACTAGGTTAGTTACATAAAAAAGCCCGCTTAATGCAAACGTTAAGCGGGCTTTTTTTGTTGGTAGGTTTTACTTAGAAAAACTGATTAATACTTAAATATGCGCCGTTAATGGCTTCATCTGTGCCGGCATCGTTTATGTGTTGTGCTTCTAACACGATGGATCGGGTGTAATCCAAACGAAAGCTTAAACCTGCGCCACCATAATAGTGATTAGAAATGTTTTCTGATGACTCAGAGTCCGTCGTGGTGCTCATCCAAGTGCGGCCAACGCCGCCGCGAATGAATAACGCACTGTAAGAAATAGGGTCTGTGGTGAATTTGAAGCCAGTTGAAACGGATTGGCTGGATAGCTCTGTGGTGCCGTATTTCATGACCCCATTATGGTTGTAACCCAATTCAAACCAAGCAGTACGAGAATGATTCAAACGACTGCCCACGACTAATTTAAGAGATGGACTGGTGGAGAAATTACTTAAATTATCGTTAGTGGCTTTATTGAACGAGAACAATTGACTGGCACCGAAACCGGCTTCCACATAATTATGTGGGGTTATGGCATGAGCTGATGTGGCCAATAATAAGCTGGATAGGGCAATGATTGGTGCTTTCACAATGCGTCCTTACTGTGATGAAAAATCCAGTGCGTAAGCTTACTGGATTTGAAGCATAAAAAAAGCCCTGATTAATCAGGGCTTTAATATTGTTTGTATTTGAATGTGAGTAGTTACCAACGACGCCATTGATTAAACCACTCTTTGCCTGCTTTCATGGCGTTACTGACCAGTAATTGCGGATTAAACCCAAAGCCTGCATCGGTTTGAGGCAGCTCCCCTTGATATGGCACTTGGCTAATCATGTCTACTTGCTGATTAATCCACTGTTCCGCTTGTGCGTTCACTTGCTCCCAAGAACGACCTTGAGTAGCGATAACGGGGCCGATCACAACCTGAATAGTGCCAGGAAGTTTTAGCCAGCGTTTGTTATTCCAGTGCTCGCCGCTATTAAGGGCAATGGGGATGATATCGGCTCCCGCTTCACAGGCGAGTAATGCACCACCTTTTTTAAATGGCTTGCGTTCACCCACATTAACGCGAGTACCTTCTGGAAAAATAAGAATGTCCTCGCCGCGTTTAAGACGTTCTGAGCCTTGTTTAATGATCTGCTCAATCGCTTGGCTGCCTTTCTTACGATTAACGAATATGGGGTTGAGTAGGGCAATACCCCAGCCAAAAAAGGGAATGTAAAAGGCTTCTTTTTTGATGACCACGGTATTGGGATCAAAGATATTTTGTAAAAACAGCGTCTCCCAAGCACTTTGGTGCTTACTCATGATGACGTAGCCTTTGTTATCTTTGGGTAAGTTCTCTAATCCTTTAACGTGATAGTGAATGCCACAAACGTGTTTACATAACCAAACCACAGAGTGACAAAACGTACCGATAATCAGTTTAAAACGTTTGGGATAAGGTAAGAACGGACCTATGGTCATGCCTAATACATAACTGTTTAACGCAAGGAAAGGCAGTGTGATATAGAGTAGGATTGTCCTGACCCAGAGGGCTGCGGTTTGTTGGTATTGAGGTAAAAACATAAGATTACTTCTGCAAGATGAAACGAGCCAATATGGCATATTGCCTCGTTCATCGCTTAACTTTGGGCATCATGAATTTGTCATAGCGTGACAGATTAAAAGTTTAACCCATCATTAGCATTTGCCAAATGGCCCAAACAGATGGGCCTAATCAATAATGTTGTCCACAAAAGCGGCAAGGTCGTCATAAACCGGTACACCTTCCAAACCTTTGCCTTTATCCAGTGTACGCTGTCCTTTACCTGTCAGAACTAAAACGGGTCTTAACCCAGCCGCTTGTCCTGCTTGTAAATCACGCAAGCTATCACCCACCATATAGCAACCGCCCACATCTTGGTTTAGCCCTTTGGCAATTTGATGGATTAAACCTGGTAGAGGCTTACGGCAATCGCAGTTGTCATCGGGTCCGTGTGGGCAGTAGGCGATGTAATCAATGACAGCGCCTTCTTCTTGGGCCAATGTGCGCATCTTTGTGTGCATGGCATCGAGGGTGTCTTCACTAAAATATTGGCGAGCGATACCAGATTGGTTGGTGGCAATGGCAATCTTGTAACCTGCTTTGGTGAGTTTCCCTAAAGCTTGCATGGCGCCTGGTAGTGCAATCCATTCATCTACGGTTCTGATGTAGTCATCGCTGTCGTAATTAATCACGCCGTCGCGATCTAATACGATGAGTTTGTCCGTCATGTTTATTTCCTAAACTCAGCAATAAAAAAAGGAGAAGCAAGCTTCTCCTTTTTTAAGTGTTTGTTCTTTAAAGGTGAGAGATGTCAGCCACTTTTAAGAACAAGTTACGCAATTGATTAAGTAGCGCTAAACGGTTTTGTTTCACCGCTTCGTCGTCGGCCATCACCATCACGTTATCGAAGAAGGCATCGATGCTGTTACGTAGCGGCGTTAACGCCGTTAGGTATTCAGCGTATTGGCCTTGTTCAAATAAAGGCGCAGCAGCTTGTGCTTTTTCCGCTAACGCTTTGGCTAGTACTTTCTCTGCATCTTCTTGCAATAACGCTTCATTGATTTGTGGTGCATCAATAAAGGCATCATTTTTGGTTAAGATGTTTGAAACACGTTTGTTAGCGGCAGCTAAGGCTTCAGCGCTATCGAGTTTTGAGAACGCGAATACGGCTTGTACGCGTTTGTTCACATCTAATGGCTGGGTAATGCCTTTTGCACGCACGGCTTGGAATACAACCGCAGGAATGTTTTCGTCTTGGTACCAAGCGCTGAAACGATCCAACATGTATTCGATTAATTTAGATTTGCTGTCGGCGTTTAATTGCGTCGGCCAATTGTTATCGATGGCCCAATCGATTAAATCGGACAGATCAATATCAATTTGTTTTTCTACTAATAAACGTAAAACACCTAAGGATGCACGACGCAATGCGAAAGGATCTTTACCACCGGTTGGGATTTGGCCAATACCAAATAACCCCACCAAGCTGTCTAAGCGATCCGCTAATGCTAATGCGGTACCGGTTACTGTGGCTGGCAAATTATCACCAGAGAATGCAGGCATGTATTGCTCATTCATGGCGGCACACACTTCGGCGTGTTCGCCATCGTGCTGTGCGTAGTAAGAACCGGCTAAACCTTGCAGGTCAGTGAATTCGTAAACCATGTCAGACAGTAAATCGGTTTTCGCTAACTTACCGGCACGTTCAGCAAGCGCAACATCACCCCCCATGGCACCGCTGATTTGAGCGGCCAGTTTCATTAGGCGCTCAGACTTGTCTTTTAGGGTACCCAGTTTTTGTACCCAAACTACGGTGTCGAGTTTTTCGAAACGACTTTCCAGGGTTTGTTTGCGATCGGTATCCCAGAAAAATTTCGCATCGCTTAAACGCGGGCGAATCACTTTCTCGTTACCTTCGATGACTTGTTGTGGGTCTTTCGATTCAATATTACAAATGGTGATGAAATTCGGCATCAATTTGCCTGACTTATCCACCACGTGGAAATATTTTTGGTGCTCTTTCATGGAGCTGATTAACGCTTCCGCTGGCACTTCTAAAAATGCTTTATCGAAATTACCCGCCAAAGCCGTTGGCCATTCGTTTAACGAGGTGACTTCGTCTAGAAGGTCTTCATCGATCACCGCAGTACCGCCCAGTTTTTCACCTTCGGCTTCTACTTGTGATCGAATCATGGCTTTACGTTCTGCGTAATCCGCTAACACTTTGCCTTGTTCTTTTAGAATGCTTTCGTAAGCGCTTGGGCTGGTGACGGCAATTTCACGATTGGCGTGGAAACGGTGACCCTTGGTGAAGTAATTAGACTGCACACCAAGAATGTTGGCTTCGATGACTTTGTTATCTAATAACATTAATACCCAATGCACAGGGCGTACGAATTCAATGCGACTTGAACCCCAACGCATGCGTTTTGGAATCGGTAATTTATTTAATGCGTCATTGATGGCAACCGGTAATTCGTCCGTGGCTTTGGCACCAGCAACTTCTTGGGCGAAGTATAAGCGCTCGCCTTTTTCATCTGTGATGCGGCCCACTTGATCAAACTCGATGCCGTTTGAGCGCGCAAAACCTTCGGCTGCTTTGGTTGGTTTGCCATCGGCATCTAACGCAACGTTCACGTAGGGGCCAAATTTTTCAACTTTGCTGTTGTTACCTTCAGCCGCTAAACCTTCTAAGCGAAGTGCAAGGCGACGTGGAGCGGCAAATAATTTGCTGCCGGTGAATGCAATTTCTTTCGCGTTTAGGTGTGCTTCAATGCCTTGTTGAAACGCAGCCGCTAAACTTTTTAATGCTTTTGGTGGTAGCTCTTCGGTACCAATCTCTACCAGAAAATCATGTGTGCTCATTATTTGGCTTCCTTTTTCTTAGCGTCTTTTGCTGCTTTTTTGGCAGCGGCATCTGCGGCGGCTTTTTCTTCGGCAGCGGCATTGGCCAGTACTTCATCACGCAAGGCTTTCGGGGCCAGAGGGAATTCAAGTTTACGACGAGATTGGAAATACGCTTCGGCAACGGAGCGCGCTAAGGTACGTACACGCAAGATGTAACCCTGACGTTCGGTTACAGAGATGGCGTGACGGGCATCTAACATGTTGAACGCATGAGACGCTTTTAACACTTGTTCATAAGCAGGTAGTGCAAGACCGGCTTCGATCAAACGCGCGCAATCGGCTTCGTGCTGGTTGAACGCTTGGAAAAGAAAATCCACATCGGCGTGTTCGAAGTTGTATGCAGACATTTCCACTTCGTTTTGATGGAACACATCACCGTAAGTCACTTTGGAGCCGTCTGGGCCATAGCACCAAACCAAATCAAAAATGCTGTCGACGTTTTGTAGGTACATGGCAATACGCTCAAGACCGTAAGTGATTTCGCCTGTCACTGGATAACATTCCAAGCCACCCACTTGTTGGAAGTAAGTAAACTGAGTCACTTCCATGCCGTTTAGCCAAACTTCCCAGCCAAGACCCCAGGCACCCAAAGTTGGGCTTTCCCAGTTATCTTCTACGAAACGCACGTCATGGATGTCGGTGTCGATACCGATCATTTTTAAGCTTTCTAAATACTTATCTTGGATATCCAATGGTGATGGCTTCATCACCACTTGGAACTGGTAATAGTGTTGAAGGCGGTTAGGGTTTTCACCGTAACGGCCATCGGTAGGACGACGACAAGGTTGTACATAGGCGGCGTTCCAGGTTTCAGGACCAACCGCACGTAAGAAAGTAGAGGTATGAAAGGTACCAGCGCCCACTTCTAGATCGATGGGTTGGTTAATCACACAGCCTTGCTGTGACCAAAATTGTTGCAGGGCTGCGATGAGTCCCTGGAAGGTTTTAACGTCGTAATTTTGTGCGGACACTTTGGCCTACCGAGTCTGGATACAGAAAAGGACAAGATTATACGGGCCAAGGGCCTTAGATACTAGGGCGTAAGGGGGAGTTGGTGGATTTTGATGCAGGGCGTTTATGGGAATTTCATAATGAGCAGAGCGCCTTCATCGACGTTATTGCTCAGGGTGATTTCACCCGTTTGACTGTTGCGTTTATGGGCTTTGAGGGCTTGCTCGATGAGATATAAGCCAAGGCCGTTTTCTGTGCCCTGCGGATCAAAGGTATTTTGATCGTTCAATTGATCTTCGGAGAAGCCTGAGCCGTTGTCACTGACGCTAAGGTTCCAGCTGCCATTGGCGAATTCTTCGACGTTTAAGATCACTTTGTTGGCCCCAGCTTTAAGGGAGTTGATGCAGGCATTGTGTAGAGCAATCCCTAAAAGTTGCTCGTCATAAAAGTTATTAAAGTCATCATCAAAGTGGGACTCTATGGTTAGGCCATGTAGGTGGTAGAACTCGTTAGCCAACGGGGTGATGGTGTCGGATAGCCAGTGTTCTTCGATGCTGGGCTTAAACGCATCGTTTTGAATTTTTAATATGGAGAGAAGCTCGATCAAGCGATGGCTTAAGTTATTACTGTGACGCTGTAACTTGTCCATTAAGGATTGTTGCTCTGGGTCCATTTGAATGGCGTCATTGAGTTCAGATTGCACATTCAAAAGTGCCTGCATCTGGTTTTTCAAATCATGAAGTTGGGCGCTGAGTAGGGTGTTAATATCGAAGCTCATGGTCATCCCTGCCTAAAGCATGCGTACGAGGCGTTCTTGGCTTTTTTTCAATAACAGCCAACGTTGGTGGCGATCATCGCTGGGGGGGATATCCCCCACGCGTCGCAGCAACTCATCCACTTCATCCAGCATTTTACGACTGGCCGCTCTTTGGTCCATGTAAGTGATTTTTACTTGTATGGCGTTGAGTAATACAGCGAGGCCAGCTTCTTTGTAAGAGGTGGCTTGATCGAGTAATTCGATGGCTTGTGATAACTGGCCGCGCTCGAAATAGCCGATGGCTTTGTCGTTGATATCGGTAGTGTATTGGCGCACCACTTGTTCGCTGATTTCCCCTTTGGTGCGATCCAGCTCTCGGGCTTCACTGCGAGAAAGGTCTTTGCGTTTGGAGACCGTACTCAATAAATCTTGTGCTTTGGCGTGTTGCTTAGTAGCAATGTAGACATTGGCCATGGCCAGCAGTTGCGCACTGCTGGGATCGTTGATTTGCGCCAGCATTTTTTCGGCTTTATTCGCTGCAGCAAGTGCATCGGCTTCTTTGCCGAGGTTGGTGTAGGTGGTGCTCTCGATCATGGTGGCTTCTAGCACGTATTCAGGGGTGTCGGCGTAAATGGTTTTGGCTTCTTCTAGGGCTTTGAAGGCATCCCCACTGCTGGAGCGTACTTCACGGTTATTAGATGTGTTGATCTTGTGTTGTAAGGACTTAGCAAAGAACAGGTAATTCTTAACCGAACGATAGCAACTGTGACGAGCAAGTTTTACTGATTGCCTGAAAGCCCCTTCTGCTACCGCCATATCTTGATTGGCAAAAGCGATGCGCCCCAGTTCCATTTGGCGTAATACCTGTTTAGGGGAAACATGAGTGGCGGATACCAAGGTGTTTTGCGCGGATTTGAGGTCTTTGTTTTTGAGGTGAATCTTGGACAGCAAGTCATAACATTGCACGTATTTCGGGTGCTCTTTGATGGTGTATTCCAGTAACTGTTTGGACTCTTTGTATTTTTCTTTGTGGAATAAACAGGTGGCCTTACCCAGTAAAGCCCAATTGATTTCGCGATCTTCCAGAATACCGTCATAAAGAGCGAGGGCTTCGTCGTAGCGCTTCATGGACATGAGCATGCGGCCTTTTATGCGCTCCACTCGATTTTTCAGGCGTGGCTTGTGCTTAATGTATTCGTCGCACAGCTGGATGACTTCTGCTTTTGCTTGGCGATCAATGGCTTCGTTAATGGGCTTGAGCTGCTCTTTTATGGTGAGGATACGAGTGAGTCGCTGGCGCATAATGTCGATGGTAAAGGGCTTGGTGACATAATCGTCTGGCTCGTACTCGATGGCGCCCATGACCATATCCATGGCGTTTTCACCTGTGAGCATAATAAAGGTGGTAGTGGCCTTGAGACGGCGAATGAAGCGAGCTTCTTCTAAGATTTGTTGACCATCACGGCCGCGACCTAGGTTGTAGTCACTGATCACCATGTCATAGTCATTATTCAGGATAAACTCAGTGGCTTCGTCCCCATCCATGGCGATATCCACATTGTTTGCCCCTAAAATCATGAGCATTTTCTTCATGGCACTACGGGACTCCACCAAGTCATCCACGGCGAGTATGCGTTTGCCAGCCAGCATGGCGTCTAATTTAGCCATATATCATCCTTTAGTCCCTTATATGAGAATAGCCAAAGATGAATAATTCGCTCTTTGTAGAGAAAATTATCTATTTAGGGCAAAGTCCGTTCCCGAATAAATTGGTATGAAGTTTTGCTATGGATATTAAGTCGGTTATTGCACTTACGATTATTCGCACACTGGGTCTGATGAACTTAAAGACGGCACGTAAATTTGGCCGCTTTATTGGCTGGCTTTTGAGAGTCACGGGCTCACGCATGTACAAGGTGACTCTTAAGAATTTAGAGCTGTGCTATCCAGATATGCCCAAATCAGAGCGCGAGGAGTTGGCAAAAGAGAGTCTGTTGCACACAGGTCAAACCATTGCAGAAACTGGCATCGCGTGGGGTGGCACAGATGCTAAGTTTCGTCGAAATGAGGCACAAGTGCTGAAGGTGACCAATGAGCATTTGTTAACCGAGGCAAAAGCCAAGGGCAAGGGCGTCATGCTGCTGACTTTGCATCATGGCAATTGGGAATGGTTATCCAGTTGGCTGCCACGTCGAACGGAACTATTGGCCTTATACAAGATGGCAAAAATGCCAGGATTGGAAAAAGCCATGTTAGAAGCCCGTTCAAGCGCAGGATTAGAATTGGTGGCCTCTGGTAAAGACGGTGTCCTCAAATTCATCAATCACTACGTGAACCACAAAGACTGCATCATCGCTCCAGATCAAGAACCGTCGGTAAAATCCGGTGTGTGGGCTAAATTTTTTGGCATCGATGCGCTCACGCCGAAATTCATTCATCATTTGATTCAGCGAAACCCAGAGGGTACGGTTTTATTCATTTATATGAAGCGCGTTGAGGGTGGATTTGAAGTGGTGATTAATGATGCGCCCCAAGCCATTTACGATGAAGATCTTGAGGTTTCGGCAACGGCCATGAACAAAGGATTTGAAGCGTGCATTGCAGACGCGCCTGAGCAATACGAGTGGGATTACAAGCGCTTTAAACGTAACCCAGAAAAGTATTACAAAGGTCTGTAACCTAAATCTGAATAATAAAAAAGGCGTCATGAAGACGCCTTTTTATTGCAGAATTATTGTCGCCAAAAAGTCGGTGTGAATAAAACCAGTAGGGTGAAAATTTCTAGACGCCCAAGCAACATGGCAAAACTTAATACCCATTTGGCAAAGTCGCTGATGTTTTCATAGTTTGCCGCTACCTCGCCTAAACCTGGTCCTAGGTTGTTGATACACGCGCCCACAGCCGAAAACGCGGAGACAAAGTCCATACCTGTGGCCAGCAGCAAAACTGTCATGATGATGTAAAGCATCAAGTACACGCTGAAGAATCCCCAAACCGCTTCGACCACACGATCATCAACCGGACGTCCGCCGATGCGAATGGGGATAATGGCATTTGGATGAATTAAACGTTTCATTTCGCGGCTGCCTTGTTTGTAAATTAGCAGTACGCGTATGACCTTTAAGCCACCGCCAGTACTGCCAGCGCAGCCACCAATAAAGGCTAAGAAGAACAGTAAGAAAGGTAAGAATGCTGGCCACAGTGAGAAGTCAGCGGTGGCAAAGCCAGTTGTGGTTGCGATACTCACCAACTCAAATAAACCAAAGCGTAGTGCCTCGTTAGGGTCGTAACTCTTGCTAACCACTAAAGTGAAAAACGTCACTAGGGCTGCAATGAATAAGATGATTAATAACGCTTTTACTTCAGGATCTGCAAAGTAATGACGGATGGATTTGAATCGCCAAGCATAAAAGTGCAGAGCGAAATTAAAAGCGCTGATGATCATAAAAAAGATCGCCACACTTTCGATTAAAGAGCTGTCGAAATAACCAATGCTGTCGTCGTGGGTACTAAAGCCGCCAATGGCCACGGTACTAAAGGCATGGCAGATGGCATCAAATAAATTCATGCCCGCAAAGAAAAAGCCAATGGCGCAAGCAATAGTCAATGCCAGATAAATATACCAAAGGGTTTTTGCCGTCTCGGTAATACGTGGTGTGAGCTTGCTGTCTTTCATTGGCCCTGGGGTTTCAGCTCGATACAACTGCATGCCCCCGATGCCCAGCATAGGTAAGATGGCCACGGCTAATACGATGATCCCCATACCACCAAGCCACTGCAATAGTTGGCGATAAAACAAAATGGAATGGGGCAGGTTATCAATACCGGTAATCACAGTGGCACCGGTTGTGGTCCAACCTGATAGAGATTCGAAAAACGCATCAGTAAAAGACAGGCCAGGGTTTTCGGCCAACATTAATGGCAAGGCACCAGAGATGGCCAGTACTAACCAGAATAAAACCGTCACCACAAAACCATCTCGGGTTTTTAAATCTTGGCGACGATTGCGTACGGGATACCAACACAAAGCACCCACTGCGAAGTTAATACCCAAGGCGCCAGTAAATGCACCCAAGGTCTGATCTTGGTAAATCAAACTCACCACCATAGGCGGAATCAGGGCGATACTGAATACCATGAGTAAGATACCCAATATGCGAAAGATAATGGCTGGATGCATAATTCGTTACTCAGTAAGCGGCTTAATGTTGTGTCGATAAAAGCCGCTGCGATTATTCTTATGGGTTAAAAGAAACCTAATTCCACTTGGAATAAACGCTCCACTTCTGGGATGCGTTTTTTGTTTAACACGAACAAAATTACGTGGTCTTCACTTTCGACAACCACATCGCCGTGGGCAATCAATACTTGCTCGTTACGCACGATGGCGCCAATTGTGGTGCCTTCCGGTAATTCGATTTGATCTAATCGACGACCCACTACCTTAGACGTGTTCTTATCGCCATGGGCAATGGCTTCGATGGCCTCGGCGGCACCACGGCGTAAGCTGTGCACGTTGGCTACGTCACCACGGCGCACGTGAGTTAACAGACTGCCGATGGTGGTTTGGCTTGGGCTGATGGCAATGTCGATGCCTTGCCCTTGAACCAAGTCCACATATTGGGCCTTATTGATTAATGTCATCACTTTGCGTGCGCCAAGTTGTTTGGCCAGCATAGAGGACATCACATTCACTTCGTCATCGTTGGTTAATGCACAAAAAACATCGCAGCTTTCGATATTGGCTTCGAGTAAGAGTTCTTTGTCCGTAGCGCTGCCATTCATGATGATGGTTTTGCTTTTCACTTTTTCGCTTAAACGCTCACAGCGTTGACGATTGTGATCTATCAATTTGACGTTATAGAAAGGCTCAAGGACCTGAGCCAAGCGAGCGCCGATGTTACCACCGCCGGCAATAATGACGCGTTTATAGGCTTGTTCACTGCGGCGCATTTCGGCCATAACCGTGCGGATATCTTTTGTGGCAGCGATAAAGAACACTTCATCGTCCACTTCGATGACTGTATCAGCTGCGGGCAAAATGGCTTGGCCACGTCGATAGATGGCGGCCACTCGCGTGTCCACGCCGCTTTTTAAATGCTCGCGTAAATAACGCAATTCTTGCCCAACTAATGGGCCGCCATAGTAGGCCTTAGCACCCACTAACTTGGCCTTATTATTGGCAAAGTCCAGTACTTGAAGGGCTCCAGGGAATTCTAATAATCGTTTTATGTAGTTAGTAACCACTTGCTCAGGGCTGATGAAGACATCGATGGGTACCCCTTGGGTGCCAAATAAATCCTGATACTGGGTGTATTCTTGTGCGCGGATGCGGCTAATTTTGGTTGGGGTCTTAAATAGAGAATGGGCAACCTGACACGCCACCATGTTCACTTCATCACTATTGGTGACGGCGACCAGCATGTCGGCATCATCTCCGCCGGCTTGGCTTAATACATGGGGAAAAGAAGCCTTGCCTACTACGGTGCGAATATCTAGGCGATTTTGCAGTTCTTTTAAGCGCTCACCATCGGTATCAACGACGGTGATGTCATTTCCTTCGGTGGCAAGATGCTCGGCCAGGGTGCCGCCCACTTGGCCAGCGCCTAATATAATAATTTTCATTGTTAGTGTTGGAACCTATCTACGTTGCCAATACTGCGTTGAAAAATGGTATTTGCTTCGTTACATAGGCGAGCTATGCGCCTCATCAAATACCAGTTTCCGCCTTGTCTTGCCTGCCTCGAAAACGGTTCCGAGGCAGTATCGTATTCTTTAGTACCGGGCATTTTTTGCCTATCTTGGCTGCTTCGGCTACGGCCCTATGTGGAACCTATTGCTGCCAATACTGCGTTGAAAAATGGTATTTGCTTCGTTACATAGGTGAGCTATGCGCCTCATCAAATGCCAGTTTCCGCCTTGTCTTGCCTGCTGCGTAAAGGGTTACAAAGCAGGCTTATAGTTTTGAACAAATTTTATTTTAGTGCTTTAGCTAACAAGTCTAACGCTTTGTTAACAGGGCATAAAAGAAACCATCATGACCATGTGCTTGCGGAAACAGTTGCCAGCCAAAGCCTGTATTAATGCCTGTGCTCAAAGTCATCTCAGCCAGCTCAGCGTCGTCATATTCTGACAAAAATGCCGCAATGTTATCGCTGTTCTCCACTGATAAAATGGAGCAGGTGGCATACAGTAAAGTGCCGCCGGGTTTTAATAAGCCCCACGCTTTTCTCAGTATCTGTCCCTGTAATTGCGCAAGGTTATCAATATCTTCTTTTTTGCGCAGTAATTTAATGTCCGGATGGCGTCGAATGACACCCGTGGCGCTGCAAGGCACATCTAATAAAATGCGATCAAACAGTTCGCCGTCCCACCAAGTTTCAGGGTGCTGAGCTTCACCTTGGATCACTTGCGCAGTGAGCTTTAAGCGCTGAAGATTTTCTTTAACCCGTTCTAAGCGTTTGGCGTCGGCATCCAGTGCCACGACATGGGCTTGATTGTTGACCGCTTCTAAAAGATGGCAGGTTTTACCCCCAGGTGCGCTACAAGCATCTAATATGCGCTCCCCTTTTTGTGGTGCTAAAAGCTGTGCGGCTAACTGCGCGGCTTCGTCTTGAACACTGCAACTGGCTTGAGCAAATTCAGGCAGGCTGGTCACATCACAGGCTTTATCTAAGTAAATGCTAGTAAGCGCATGCAAACCTTGAGAGGCTTTTATTTCTTGACTCTCAAGTGTTAGTAAATATTCACTTCTATCTTGGTGCATGCTGTTATTGCGTAAACATAAAGGGGCTTGTTGGTTCCCTTGCTCGCAAATGTGCTGCCAGTGGTCAGGCCAGTTCTTTTTGAGTAACTTGATAAACCATTTTGGGTGTTCTAAGTGGGTCACATCGCTTTCGGTCAGTCCGCTTAACAAGCTTTCTCTTTCGCGCTGAAAGCGACGCAAAATAGCATTCAACACGCCTTTGAATTTGGGCAAATTTAATTGCTGGCAAGCTTCCACCGTTTCATTGATCGCCGCGTGCTCGGAAATATCACTGTGGGCCAGCTGATATAGACCAACCCATAATAATGCTTGAACCGCGCGAGCATTTTCAGGCAGGGGTTTATCCAGCAAAATCTTGCTTAATGCATTGATTGAAAAGAAATGGCGGCAGCTACCAAAGCATAAGCTTTGCAGTAAGGGACGATCCGTCTCAACACATTGCTTGGAAAAATAACCCAAAGCAGATGTGAGGCTTTTTTGTTCGTCCACCACATCGAGTAATGCGAGTGCAGCCAGTGCGCGGCAGTTCAAAGAGTTTTGCATCTACAGCTCGCTGGCCAATACATAATGTTCATTAAATGGGTGTTTACCGTTGAGAATATCGGCGACGGCCATTGGCTTTTTACCGGGCAACTGAATTTGTTCCAAAGACACCGCCATGTTGCCACAGGCGATGATAATGCCCATTTCATTCACAGATAAAACCGTGCCCGGCATAGCAGTGTGGGATTTTGGATAAACCTGAGCTTGCAGAATCCTAATTCGGTTATCACCTAGCAGGGTGTAGCACATAGGCACAGGGTTGAATGCGCGAATCTTTTGGACGACGTCTTGTGCGTCTTGACGCCAATCCACTAAGGCTTCGTTCTTATTGAGTTTATGGGCATAGGTGGAAAGTTCATCGTTTTGTACTTCACCTAACACCGCCCCTTGAGAGAACTTGGCAACCACATCCACAACCGCCTGGCTGCCTAATTGAGCAAGACGATCATGCAGGGAACCACCGGTGTCATTGGGCATAATAGGGGTTTCCACCTTGTGCAGCATTGGGCCAGTATCTAAGCCCAACTCCATCTGCATGACAGTGACACCGGATTTGTCATCACCTGCTTCGATGGCCCGTTGAATCGGAGCCGCACCACGCCAGCGTGGTAATAATGAGGCGTGGCTATTGATGCATCCAAACGTTGGGATATCCAATACCGATTGTGGCAGCAATAATCCGTAAGCCACCACCACCATCAGATCAGGCTTCAGGGCTGCTAGTTGATCCACATCTTCTTGCGCTTTGAAGTTCACAGGTTGAAAGACGTCGATGCCCTGGTCTAACGCGACTTGCTTGACAGCGCTAGGCTGCAGCTTTTTACCTCGACCCGCTGGACGATCGGGCTGGGTATAAACGCCAACTATGTTGGCAGAGGTGTTTAATAAGGCTTTAAGGTGAGTAGCAGCGAAATCCGGCGTGCCTGCAAATACAATTCTCAAGGGAAATCCTTAGGGCAAAAATGATCACGCCGAACGTCGTTCGGCGTGGAAATTAAGCTTGTTTAGCCGCTAGGCGGTGTTGCTTCTCGAGCTTTTTACGAATGCGATCACGTTTCATATTGGAAAGGTAATCCACAAATAACTTACCGTTTAGGTGGTCCATCTCATGTTGGATGCACACGGCTAGTAACCCTGTGGCTTCTAGTTCGAAGGCCTTGCCGTTTTCATCCATGGCCTCAATCAAGCAGTGCTCGATGCGCTCAACGTCTTCATAGAAGCCCGGCACACTTAGGCAGCCTTCCTGCATTTTTTCTTTTTCGCCATCCAAAATGGTGAGCTTTGGGTTGATGAAGACGCGAGGCTCGCTTTTGTCTTCGCTTAAATCCATCACGATGATTTGTTCGTGTACATTTACTTGAGTGGCAGCAAGGCCGATCCCAGGCGCATCGTACATGGTGTCAAACATGTCTTTGATTAGTTGACGGTGTTGGTCGGTAACCGTTTCAACCGGCTTCGCTAATGTGCGTAAGCGCGGGTCCGGATACTCTAAAATTTCTAATATAGCCATAAACTTGTGAAGCCTTAGTAGTCATCAGGGTATTGGCCCTGCTAATATTGTATGAATCTATTATATCTAATGTAGTAGCCGGTTGTCTCAAATCCTGCTGCATCCAATAAAAATAAGGGATTAACCCATGCTCAAACCCTTGCTTAAGCGTTTTGCACTGGCTTTATGTTTGGTCAGTAGCTTTGCAATTGCCCAAACCATTGATTTAAAACCGGGTCACCCAGTTGAATACGTGGTGAAGGAAGGGGATACCCTGTGGGATCTTTCGCAAAAGTTTCTGAATGACGCTTGGTTGTGGCCTGAAATCTGGCAAATCAACGAACAAATCGAAAACCCGCACCTTATCTATCCAGGTGATACCTTGGGCTTGGTTTATAAAGGCAAGCAAGTAAAGGTGACCGTGAAAGAGCGTTCTGCTGCGGCAAATGAGGTGGTTAAGCTCACCCCAACTGCTCGTATCAGTACCATTGCTAGTGCCATTCCGCCCATTCCGATGACGGCGATTTCCAGTTTCATGACCAATAGCCGCATCGTGAAGAGCAAACAGTTATCCGGTGCGCCATATGTGGTGGCTGGCGATGATAACCGTATTCTTGCCGGTGGTGGTGGTCGAGTTTATGCCCGTGGTTTTGATAAAGGTGAAGAGCCGCAAAATGGTTACGGCATCTTTCGTAAAGGTCAGGTATTTGTAGACCCAGATACTTCCGAGGTGTTGGGTCTTGAAGCCCGCGAAGTGGGTGCCGGTTCTGTGGATGCATGGGATGGGGACGTGGCTACATTATCGTTAGGCAGCACTCGTGAAGAAGTGATGGCGGGTGACCGCTTGTTGGCCACAGAAGATCGCCAAGTTGTCGCTAACTTTGTACCAAGCTCTCCACCAGATAACATCTATGGTCGCATGATTGCGGTTTTAGGTGGTGTGACTCAGATTGGTCAATATCAAGTGGTGGTGGTTAACCAAGGGGATCGCGATGGTGTGACCGAAGGGAATGTGTTGGCCATTTACAAAGAAGGCAACACGATTATCGATCGCGTGACTCGTCAAAAAGTAAAACTGCCTTCAGAGCGTGCGGGCTTAATGATGTTATTCCGCGTGTTTGAAAAAGTAAGTTATGGCTTGATTCTAAAAGCCAAGGTGCCATTGGCTGTTGGGGATGAAGTTCGTAGCCCGCAATAATTTGCAGTTAAATACGAATCAGTCATTTGCCTGATTCATTTGAAAAAGCCTTTAGCTAGAGTAGTTAAGGCTTTTTTTATGGATCGAAAAAGGTGAGAAATGACGAGGACGTCGGAAGAAACTCTATGGATTAATCTCAGTTTTACTGGTGGGGTGGGTCCAAAAACCATTCAGGCTTTGCAGTCTCAAGGCATAAGCGCTACCCAGATATATGAAATGGATGCGGCTGAGTTAAAGCTGCTAGGCTTTAGCGCCAAAAGCCGCGAACAAATATTAAAAGAATCCGCTACCAACCTGAATCAACCCACCGAACAAGCATTACAATGGGCGCAAACCCCTAATCATTCATTGCTTACTTTTTTAAGCGCAGAATACCCAGCGCGATTACGTGAGACTGCCAGCGCACCTGCTGTGCTTATGGTAAAAGGCAATCTTAAGAGTTTGAGTTATCCGCAACTGGCCATGGTGGGTAGTCGATATCCCACTTCTAATGGCGCGCAACAGGCTTATGACTTTGCTCAAGGCTTAGCGAATGCTGGGCTCACCATTACCAGTGGGCTAGCCCGCGGTATCGATGCGTTGGCCCACCAAGGTGCGCTAGATGTGGGTGCGAGTACCATCGCGGTTTTGGGGACGGGCTTGAACAGAATTTACCCTAAAGCCCATGAAAAAATGGCGCAGGCCATTTGTGAAAAAGGCGCGTTGGTGAGTGAGTTCTCTTTGGATACCAAAGCGTTTAAAGGCAATTTTCCAAGGCGTAATCGCATTGTGAGTGGGTTGAGCTTGGGGACACTTGTGGTTGAGGCGACCCTAAAAAGTGGGTCTCTAATCACGGCAAGACAAGCCTTGGAGCAAAACCGCGAGGTGATGGCAATTCCAGGTGCTATTCATAATCCGCAAAAAGCAGGGTGTCACTTCTTGATTCGCCAAGGGGCGAAATTGATCGAAAATGTGGAGCATGTATTGGAAGAGCTGGATGGCATCATGCCCACAAAAATAAACCAAATTTCAGCATCGCAAGTACTGGTGAATGACAGAGAAAGTGACCTGCAGGGGGATCAGCTTAAGGTTTATAAAGCGCTGGATTATGATGGCTTGGATATGGATGCTTTAGTTAATAAAACTCAGCTGGCGGTGAGTGATTTGTCCATGGCGTTAATGGAGTTGGAGTTGATTGGTGTGCTTAAGCAAGAACAAGGCGTTTATGCAAAATGTTGAGACTTGCATCCGACATGGAGCTTAGGTACCTTGCGCATTCTGTCTTTTAATTCAAACACCATGAACTGGCCAATCTACCAAGCAAAACATATCTTACGTGCCTCTGGCGTCATCGCGTACCCTACGGAAACCGTATGGGGTCTAGGGTGTGATCCTTTTGATCAATCGGCACTTGAGCGTGTGATACAAATTAAACGTCGCGATGCCCATAAAGGTTTGATTTTGGTAGCGGCTAATATTGAGCAGTTTGACTTTTTACTGCACAACTTAGATGAAGCGGATCGCCAAAAAATGGCGGATAGCTGGCCCGGTGCCGTCACCTGGTTGGTACCTCATCAAAATCGTGTGTTGCCATTGGTCCATGGACAATTTGATACGGTGGCGATTCGTGTCAGTTCTCACCCTATGGTGCAACGTTTGTGCGAAGAGTTTGGTGGACCCATTGTTTCAACATCTGCCAACTTTTCTGGCAAGCCAACCGTGCGCAGTGCGGTGCAAGCGCGGGCTGTATTGGGCCCCTATTTAGATTACATTTTGCAAGGGCCCGTCTTGGGCAATGCACCCAGTCGCATCATTGATTTGCGTTCTGGCACCGTTATTCGAGGATAACCATGGTCAACATTGAAGCCGTTAAGCAGTATCTTTTGGCGCTACAGGATTCCATTTGTGAACAGTTAGCCGAAGAAGATGGCGGCGCAACCTTCACCGAAGAAAACTGGGAGCGCGAACAAGGGGGCGGTGGCCGCACTCGTGTGATGGCTAATGGCCGCGTCATTGAAAAAGGCGGCGTGAATTTCAGTCATGTGTTTGGTGATCAACTACCGGCCAGCGCTACAGCAAATCGTCCAGAATTAGCCGGTCGTAGTTTTCAAGCTATGGGGGTGAGTTTGGTGATTCATCCGCATAACCCGTATGTGCCGACCAGTCATGCCAATGTGCGTTTCTTTGTTGCAGAAAAAGAAGGGGAAGAACCGGTTTGGTGGTTCGGCGGTGGCTTTGATTTAACCCCATACTATGGCTTTGAAGACGATGTGCGTCATTGGCACCAAGTAGCAAAACAAGCTTGTGATCCGTTTGGTGAAGGCGTGTATGAGAAATATAAAAACTGGTGTGATGATTACTTCCACCTAAAACACCGAGATGAACCTCGCGGTGTGGGCGGTTTATTCTTTGATGATTTGAACGAAGGTGGTTTTGAGCAAAGCTTTGCTTTCATGCAAAGTGTTGGCGATCACTACGTAAAAGCGTACCGCCCAATTATGGCCAAACGCAAAGACATGCCGTTTGGTGAGCGTGAGCGCAAATTTCAATGTTACCGTCGTGGTCGTTATGTGGAGTTTAATTTGGTGTTCGACCGTGGCACTATTTTTGGATTACAAACCGGTGGTCGCACCGAATCCATCTTAATGTCATTACCACCGATCGTGCACTGGGATTATAACTGGCAGCCAGAAGCGGGTAGTGCAGAGGCCAAGTTATACACGGATTTCTTAGTGAAAAAAGACTGGCTAGCATAGCCAGCAAAAACCGAATTGTAAGCAACAGAGGCACGATGAGTGACCGATCTATATGCGGTGATGGGCAATCCCATCAATCATAGTAAAAGCCCGAGCATTCATGCTCAATTTGCAGAACAAGCAAAACAAGATTTGGTATACAGCGCCATGCTGGTACCGACCGAAGGGTTTGAACCTGCGGTGAAAGACTTTTTTAAAGGGCATGGTAAAGGTTTAAATATTACCGTGCCTTTTAAAGAGCAGGCATTCCAATTGGCGGCGTCTCTTACCCCGAGGGCGCAAACGGCGCAGGCGGTAAACACGTTAATCCTGCAAGAAGATGGCACCATTCTAGGTGATAACACAGACGGTGCTGGGTTGGTGCGGGATTTAATGATCAATCAGCAACAAGAATTGACTGATAAACGCATATTAGTTGTGGGTGCAGGTGGTGCAGTTAGAGGTATCTTGCAACCGTTTTTAGAACAAGATCCTGCGCAAATTGTGATAGTGAACCGCACGTTCGAAAAGGCGCAATTATTGGCCGAAAGCTTTAAAGAATTCGGCGCGATTGAGGCGAAAACATTTGAAGAGTTAGATGGCCCGTTCGATTTAATTATCAACGGGACGTCAGCCAGTTTAGCTGGAGAGCTGCCACCGCTACCGGAAGTGGTGGTCGATGCATCCACCTGCGTTTACGACATGATGTACGCGAAAGAGTTAACCCCATTTCTTAAATGGGCTGAAACATTAGGCGCAGCGAAAATCATAGATGGCTTGGGCATGTTGGTTGAACAAGCGGCTGTCAGCTTTGAGTTGTGGCGTGGAATTAAACCCGACAGCAAGCAAGTACTGCAGGATTTGCGCGAGCAATTACAAGGTAAGTGATACAAAAAAGCACCGAGGCTTTCGCGTCGGTGCTTTTTTATTAATCTTCTAAATCCCAGTAATCATCCAGCTGCATGCGCTTGCGTTCTAGATGCGCTTCAATGGCGCGTCGGGCAACCAATTTAGCGGACGCTTCATTGTTCTTGCTGACCACTACATTCCCCTTTGTATCAAAATTAACCAGCTCTTCGCTTGCTTGGTCTTTGATGATTTCAGCTGCTTCCATGGATCACCCTTCTTTTGATTACCTGTCTTATGACGGCTTATTGTTATTAATAAAGGTGACAACAGCATGACAATAAATGATCAAAAAAACAACCGTTTAAGATGGACAACTGCCCATTTCATGGTGGTTGTAGGCTGACTACTTGGTTAGGTTTGTTTATTTTTTGCTCTTATTTTCGCTGTGGCGCAACGAGCTGATGCTGTTTTTTACTTTGGCAAGGTGGTCATCAAAGTCTGGGCCTTTGCGTTGGGCAACGCCGACAGCCAAGCAATCGATGACTAATAAATGGGCTATACGCGAAGTCATGGGAGTAAACACATCGGTATCTTCATTGATATCAACGTGAATCGGTAAGTCGGCTAAATCACTCACTGGCGTATTAGGTGGTGACAGGCTGATGACGTGAGCCCCTTGCTGTTGTGCCATATCCATAGCGTGCAACAAATCTTTCGTGCGACCGCTTTGGCTAATGGCCACCACCACATCATCTTTTTGTAGCGTGACAGCCGACATGCATTGCATGTGCGGATCGGAATACGCCACGGTGGAAAACTGCAAACGGAAAAACTTATGCATGGCATCCATGGCGACGGCACCGGATGCACCAAAGCCGTAGAATTCCACCCGTTTAGATTTACTTAAGGCATCAACCGCCGCGGCCACTTGTGAAGAATGCAAAAAATTACGAGTGGTGATGATTTGATTAATACTGGTATCGAATATCTTTTTGATAATGTCGGCGCTGGTGTCGTCTTCAGCAATGGCGAACTGCCCAAGGCTATGATGCACCGTATTGCTTTGCGCCATACGTACTTTGAATGCTTGAAAACCGTTCACCCCTAAAGCCCGACAAAATCGCACAATCGTCGGTTCACTGACTTGGGCTTCTTGAGCAAGATCCACAATGCGCATGTGAATGACGGCATCCACATTATTGAGAACGTATTCGGCCACTTTTACCTCAGATTTACGCATCTGTGGCATGGCTTGTCGGATTTGATCAATAAAGGGATTTTGATTGGGCACTGTCGGCTCGCTTCGGGCTTTGGCGCAAGTATAGCCTAAAGTGTTTTTATATCAGAACCCTAAATCCGCACACTGCAAACTCATGGCAGTTATCACTGCAAGGCCGGGCGGCCTCAGATATAATGCCCCCTCACTTGTTAGACTGCTTGTTATGGATGTCACCGAACTTTTAGATGGGTTAAACCCGCAACAACGTGAAGCGGTTGCTTCACCGTTAAATCATCAATTGGTATTGGCGGGCGCTGGATCGGGTAAAACCCGAGTGCTGGTGCATCGTATCGCTTGGCTTATGCAAATTGAGCACATCAGTCCTGGCTCTATTTTAGCGGTGACGTTTACCAATAAAGCCGCAAAAGAGATGCGCCACCGTATCGAGGAACTCACTGGCATCAGTCCGCGTCATTTATGGATTGGTACCTTTCACTCGTTAGCCCATCGATTACTGCGCACCCATTGGCAACAAGCCAATTTACCTGAGAATTTTCAGGTCATCGACAGTGATGATCAGCTGCGTTTGATCAAACGTATCGTGCGATCTTTAAATATCGATGAAAACACCTATCAGCCAAAACAAGCTCAGTGGTACATCAACGCACAAAAAGATGAAGGCTTAAGAGCGGCGCACATTCAGCCGTTTAATGATCAATGGGCGCAAACCATGGTTACTATTTATGGTGCCTATGAAGAAGCGTGTCAGCGTGCGGGCATGGTGGACTTCGCGGAATTGTTATTGCGAGCTCATGAACTCTGGTTGAATCAGCCGGCCGTGTTGGCTCAGTATCAAAACCGTTTCCGTTATATCTTGGTGGACGAGTTTCAAGATACCAACAGTATTCAATATGCTTGGCTACGCGTATTAGCCGGCAATGTTGTGCCAGTCATGGCGGTGGGGGATGACGACCAATCCATTTATGGCTGGCGCGGGGCGCGTATCGAAAATATCCAGCAATTCACTAAAGACTTTGCCGGTGCGCAGCAAATCAAGTTAGAGCAAAACTATCGCAGTACCAGCAATATTCTGAATGCCGCCAATGCGGTGATTGATAACAATCCATCACGCTTAGGCAAAAACTTGTGGACCGAAGGGGACGCAGGTGAGCCAATTTCTTTATACAGTGCGTTTAACGAACAAGACGAAGCGCGCTTTATTTGTGATGAGATCGAGAGTTGGAAACAAGCGAATCCAACCAAGCACTATGAAAACTGCGCGATTTTATATCGCTCTAACGCACAATCCCGTGTGATCGAAGAAGCCTTCATTCGCGCCAACTTGCCGTATCGTATTTATGGTGGTCAGCGCTTTTATGACCGCTTAGAAATTAAAAACGCCATGGCGTACTTACGCTTAATCTTAAATCGCCATGATGATGCCGCATTGGAACGAGTCATAAACGTACCTGCTCGCGCTATTGGTGAAAAGACCGTGCAACAGCTGCGGGAATTTGCCCGTGAACATGGCACATCATTGTGGCAAGCCCTTGAACAAAGCATTCGTCAAAAATTATTAACCGCCCGTGCGGTGACGTCTTTAAGCAAGTTTGAAGAGTTGCTAGATGAGATGGAAGTGAGTTGCCAAAACATTGATCTGCACGAACAAGTGGATCATGTGATTCAACAGAGCGGACTCATCGAACACCATCAAAAAGAAAAAGGCGAAAAAGCCCAAGCTCGTTTAGAAAACTTAGAAGAATTAGTGACAGCAGCGCGATCGTTTGATCCAGACGAGCTGGAACAAATTCCTGAAGAAGGCCAAGAGGTTGTAACTTATTCGTCACCATTGGCCGCCTTTATTGATCAAGCGGCACTTGATGCAGGTGATGCGCAAGCGGATGAGTTTGAAGACAGTGTGCAAATGATGACATTGCACAGTGCCAAAGGTTTGGAATTTCCTCTGGTATTCTTAGCTGGTGTTGAAGAGGGTTTGTTCCCGCATAAAATGTCTGCCGATGATCCTCAGCGATTAGAAGAAGAGCGTCGCCTGTGTTACGTGGGCATTACCCGTGCCATGGAAAAACTGGTGCTTACCTATGCCGAAAGCCGTCGCTTACATGGACAAGAAACCTTTGCTTCGCCATCGCGTTTTATTCGTGAAATACCCAAAGAATATCTGCAAGAAGTACGTCTAAAAAGTACGGTGAAAAAGCCGGTATCCAATTACTTCAGCACCCAAAGCGCCAAAGAAGCAACAGGTATGAACGTGGGGCAGCGCGTATGGCATGAGAAATTTGGTGAAGGTGTAATCTTGGATATGGAAGGCCAAGGGGCACAGGCAAGATTGCAAGTGTCATTTGATTTTGATGGCACTAAGTGGTTAGTGGCGGCTTATGCCAAGCTTCGCCCAATGGAGGCCTGATTGCTGGAAGCTATTTGCGTCGCTTATGCTGTGTTAAAGATTATATTTAACTCGTTACGTAGCGTTGCTACGCGCCTCGCTAAATATAATCTGTGCCTTGCCTAAGCTTCCTCAATAACGCTTCTATATCAAAGAATAAGTTTATCGAGCGCAAGCGCCTTCCTAGAAAAGAATGATTTAAAATTTGAAATAAAAAATAACAAGGAGCAAACAATGAAAATAAAACTTCTGCTCACTCTGGCCTTAAGTGTGTTGTTAAGCGCCTGTGGTGAAAAAGCCAATGAAGTGGGGGCGAAAAGTGCCGAAGCGCAACAGACCTTTCAATGGAAATTAGTAACCAGTTGGCCGAAGAATTTTCCAGGCTTGGGTACGGGCCCAGAGAAGTTCGCCAAAATGGTGGATGACATGTCTGGCGGGCGATTAAAAATCAAAGTGTATGGAGCAGGTCAACTCGTGCCTGCGTTGGAAGTCTTTGATGCGGTTTCTCGTGGTACGGCGCAAATGGGTCACAGTGGCGCTTACTATTGGAAAGGTAAGGCACCGGCCGCGCAGTTTTTTACATCTGTTCCATTTGGTTTAACCGCGCAAGAAATGCATGGCTGGATTCACTACGGTGGTGGCATGGAGTTATGGGAAGAAGTGTATGCGCCATTCAATTTGATTCCATTAGCCGGTGGTAATACTGGTGTGCAAATGGGCGGTTGGTTTAATAAAGAAATTAATAGCCTAAAAGATTTAGACGGCTTGAAAATGCGTATTCCAGGTTTAGGTGGTGAAGTACTGCAACGTGCTGGCGGCACGCCTGTGACGTTACCAGGTGCTGAATTATTTACTGCACTGCAAACCGGCGCCATCGATGCCACAGAGTGGGTTGGTCCATATAACGATTTAGCGTTTGGCTTATATAAGGCGGCGAAATTTTATTACTACCCAGGCTGGCATGAGCCAGGCTCTATGATGGAGTACACGGTAAATAAAGACGCGTTTGAAGCATTGCCAAAAGACTTGCAAGCCATTGTAAAAGTGGCGTCTCGCGCGGCCAACCAAGACATGCTGGATGAATACACCTCACGTAATAACAAAGCATTACAAGAGCTGATCACCAAGCATGGTGTAGAAGTGCGCGCTTACCCAGATGATGTATTACAAAAATTAAAAGGCCTTTCCGTTGAAGTGCTAGAAGAACTGGCAGAGAAAGACCCTATGAGTAAGAAGGTATACGAGTCTTTCAAAGCCTATCGCGACAATGTGGTGGAGTATCATAAGATTTCTGAGCAAGCGTATTTGAATGCGCGTAGTAATTAAGAAATGATTGATGGGCGCACCAAAGTTTTGGTGCGCTTTTATAAGGAAGTAGAAGGACGTAAAAGGAAGTGAAATTGCAAAATCGAATCTTAAGTTTAGGGGTATCTATACTTTGTTTTCTTGCATTGTCTGGATGTACAGCATTCGATATCTTGAATAGTTACTCGTTTGAAGAGCCAACGTTCAAATATAAAAAATATAAGGTAGGCGAAGCAAAGGATAAATATCTACCGATTGATGTAGAAGTGGAAGCATTTAACCCTAATGATGTTGGTATTGCAGGCACTTTGATTCAATGCGAATTGTTTTACAAAGGCCGTCGATTCTTAATGAGTGACGATATTCATCTTGATCTGGTACCAAACTCAAAGTCCAAGATAATCGTTCCCTTGAAATTACATTATAAGAATGTATTAAAAACGGGTGGAAAAATTGCTGAAAAGATATTGAGTGGAAGGCGCGATATCAAATTCAAAGCAAAGGTGACTCTAAAAGGTTCACCAACGATTTATGATGCGAATAGAGAGGGGCGTATTTTCCCTTTTAATGTATCTGTATTGAAAACGATTAAAGTTAAAATCCCTAGAGACAAAATTGAAAATTCTTTAGAAGGTAATGCCAAGTTGGCCTATCAAATGGCAAGAAAAGGTGCGGATTTAGATCGAAAGCTGAAGAAACTAAAGCGGGCAAAAGAGAATCTTGAAGCGTTCGGTAAGCTTTTCTAGATGATATGAAA
>JABXIK010000053.1 GCA_013373125.1 Gammaproteobacteria bacterium
CACATCGATGGCCACGGCATACTCAGGCATGTCCGCATCATATAAACGATAACAATTGGTTTTTTGTTTCTTTAACCACGGGCGTAATTTTTTAAGATTTTTCTGCAAACGGTTGCATACCATTTGCGCCCCTTCACCCAAAGCCACGGGTTTATTGTTAGTTGTACTTTCAGCTTGCGCTTGGGCTTTTTCGCTGGAGCCTTCTGACACCGTGTACAAGAACAATTTTGAGGCAATGGCACCATTAAAAAATTGATACTGTTTATGGGCACGCATCTTAAATTGGTAAGCTTGCTGTGGGTTACCCGTAAACACGGCTAACGTCCAATTTGCAAAATATTGCTTCACCAAGCGACCAAATGCAGCATATAAAGAGCCAATGGCCACTTCATCACTTAAACGTTCACCATATGGTGGATTCGATAGAATCAACCCCGTTTCAGGTAGCCCTTTTTCTTTGTGTAATTCATTTAAGGTTTGTTGTTTAAAATGAATAAAGTGCATCACACCAGCACGTCGCGCGTTATCGCGGGCCTTATTTAACACTTTTTCATCCATGTCGTAACCGATTAAGGTCAATTCGGTTTCGGATTCTTGTGCTGCTTGTTTGCGATTTAAAGCATCTTGTTTAATGGCTTTCCATTCTGGTGATTGAAAGGTTTTCCATTTTTCAAATGCAAACTGTGTACGTAATAAACCCGGTGCGATATCTGCTGCCATCAATGCGGCCTCAATTAATAACGTGCCCGAGCCACACATAGGGTCTAACAATGCCCCCTCTTCTTGCTGCATTAACTCTGGCCAGCCTGAACGCAATAACAAAGCAGAAGCTAGATTTTCTTTTAACGGTGCCGCACCTTGGCTTTGACGATAACCGCGCTTATGCAACGGATCACCTGCCATATCCAAAGACACAGAAATAGCATCCCGACTTAATCGCACATGAATACTCACATCCGGTTGATCCGAAATATCTGGGCGCGTACCGGTTTTATCACGGAAATAATCGCACACAGCGTCTTTGACTTTTAACGCGCCAAAATGCGTATTACGAATATCATCATTGGTACCAGAGAAATACACACGGAAGGTTTGGCGATCGCTTAAATGCTCTATCCAATTTATAGCCAGCAGCTGGCGATACATGTCATCGGCATTAGTAATAGGAAAATGGGCCAATGGGAATAACACGCGGCTCGCCAAGCGTGACCACAAACAAATTTTGTAGCCCAACACCTGCTCTGGCTCGCAGCTCACAAATGCCACGCCCAACTTGACCGATTGCGCGCCTAAGTCCGTGAGTTCTTGAGCCAATAATGACTCAATGCCTTTTGGACAAGTGACCACCATGGGCTGTTGTGCGATTTCATTCATGCTGCGTATTCAACTTACTATAATTAGGTGATGTGGTTATCAATTAAGACTAGCCACTTTCTATGGCGATTAATGCCCAGCTTTTACGATTTTTAAAACCATTTGCAGATCAAGTACTTAGGTCTTCATAACTTATTGGTCTAAGCCGGCCATCTGACAGAATAAATTAATCATTAACACGGGCCTGTAACCTATCCATACTGAAAACTGTGTTAGGCCATTTATGGGGCCTAATACGTTTTCACCGATCTTCAAACAGAGGCAACGACGTATGAGAAGACAGAAGCGTGATATGGATCGCCGAGCATTCCAAAAAGGTTACTTGGCAGGGGTTCAAGGTCGATCAAAAGACCTATGCCCAGAAGGCCCTGCCCACTTTAATTGGATGAGTGGTTGGCGTGAAGGTCGAGCAGATCATTGGGATGGCTACTCAGGTGTAGCCGGTGTTCATCGACTCCCACTTTAAACATCACACTTAACAATCTCGTATAACATCTTTAGGGCCCCACACGGGCCCTTTTCATTATCTACAAAAAAGACACTTAATAGGGCTTAATTACGACCCTTAATAGCCGCAATGGCGTCATTGGCCTGTGCAATCAGTTTTGGCCCTTCATAGATAAAGCCAGAGTACACTTGCACTAAGTCGGCACCGGCATGGATTTTATCTGCCGCTGATTGACCATCAATGATGCCGCCCACACCGATAATTGGCATAGCGCCATCAAGCGCTTCGCTTAACCATTGCAGTACTTGTAGTGAACCTTGTTGCACAGGTAAACCACTCAAGCCGCCCGCTTCATCAGCGTATTCATGACCTTGTACGGCATCGCGTTCTAGCGTGGTATTGGTGGCGATCACACCATCCATCTTGGTGTCGATCAGGGTTTTAGCCACTAACTGGGTTTCTTCTTGGCTCATATCCGGTGCGATTTTCACCAAAATTGGCGTGTATTTGTCGTGTTGTTTTTCAAGTTTAAGCTGAGCTTCTTTTAATACCGTTAGAAGAGAAGTCAAAGACTCACCAAATTGTAACGAGCGCAACCCTGGGGTATTAGGGCTCGAAATATTCACTGTGATGTAATCTGCGTATTCATACACTTTTTCTAAACAGATTAGGTAGTCGCTATTGGCATCTTCTACTGAGGTATCGAAGTTCTTACCAATATTGATACCTAATACACCTTGATACTTAGCCTTTTTCACCTGTTCTACTAAGTGGTCCACCCCTTTGTTGTTGAAACCCATGCGATTAATGATGGCTTTATGCTCTGGTAAACGGAATAAACGCGGCTGCGGATTACCCGGTTGTGGGCGCGGTGTAATAGTGCCGATTTCGATGAATCCAAACCCAAGGCTACCTAGGGCGTCGATATAGTCACCATTTTTATCAAGACCTGCTGCTAAGCCCACAGGGTTTCTGAAGGTTAAACCCAGTACTTCCACCGGCTGATTTGGGATTTTTGGTGCAAACAAACCCAATACACCCAAGCGTTTCGCAGCCCCAAGTAGGTCTAGGGTCAGCTCATGGGAGGTTTCAGCGTTAAATTTAAACAGGAAGTTTCGCAGCAGTTTGTACACAAATGAGTCCTCAGCAAAAAGTGGGCGGTATTATATAGAAACCCTCGACGCTTTGCTTATGGATTCACAAAATTTGGGTTAAATAAGGCGGGTGACGGACTCGAATTGGCGGTTTTTCCCATACTGGATACGAAAACGGCCATGAATGCCGTTATGACCGATAAATTGCCAGAGTATTTTCACAGGAAAGCGGATGCTTCGACCATCTAGGGCATAGGCAAACACCTGATCGACCCCTTCATAGGCTCGCTGCACTTCTTCGGCGGATAAATGTATATCGACATCTATGGTGTCCACAATGCCATCCATCTAAATTTCACCTGACATTATTTACCATAAGCCAAAAGTTTCAGCGAGCCCTATTCCCTAGCCCTAGCACCCGCCTTCAGTGGCGAGACGACTGGCCTGTGCCAAATCAAGCAGCTCACGTAATGCTACAGAGAACACAGCAAAATCATTGATGTCACTTTCCCGTAATTCAGACACGGTTTTACGCCAACGACTAATCATAGGTTCACTCTTTTCTAACCAAGCATTCATACGCGCATCAATATCACCATCTGGCAGCGTATTAATAATGCTGGCCGTGAGCGTGCGCTGCTGCCAATCCAAATCATCGCGATACGTTTCACGGGCAAGGGCTTGCCAATGACTCATCACGGATACCTTATTAAGCTGCTCTAAGAACCACTCAAGATCCAGATTACAACCTACCTGATAATAGGTTGCAGCCACATCTTCAGCGCTTCGATTAGTTTGATCCGCACCTTCAATGATACTCAAAGCCGAGAACATATTATTAGCCCCGGCCACGGTGGCAGCTAACTTCTCAGGCACATCCCCTTCAATGAGCTTATCGTAATATTCTTGCCAAACTTGCTTGCCTTCCCCTGCTAGCAAGTCCGACAATTTATCACTGATATTGGCGGCACGATCTCTGAAACGCGCCACCTCCTCTTCGATATTTAACTCACGACGACGATTCCGTAAGAACCAGCGCGAGCCTCGACGAACTAAGCGCATCAATGCAGCCATCATAGATTCTTGAATGCTCGAACTCACTTTGTAATCCAGTGCTTCGATTTGCTGCCAAAGCTCATTCATCCTAAACACATCACGCGCCGTGACATAGGCTTTTACAATGGCGTTGATATCAGCCCCTGTGCTATCGCGCATTCGGTTCACATACGTGATTCCCATTCGATTCACCATTTCATTGGCTAATTGTGTTGCCACAATTTCACTGCGCAGTTGGTGACCATAAAGTGATTCTGGGAATTTTTTCACCAGTACCTCTGGGAATGCACTCTCAACAGATTTCGCCAAGTAATCGTCTTGCGAAATTTCTTCGGTATTGAGTAATTCTTTTAAATCCCCTTTGGTGTAACTGATCAAAACAGAAAGCTCAGGGCGGGTTAACCCTTTTTTCTGATTCTTACGTTCATCCAAGTCCTCATCGCTGGGTAAAAACTCCAGCTCGCGATTCAGTTTTTTCTGCCGTTCTAAATCATTCATCAAACGCTTGTATTCATCCATTCGCGTTTTCGCTTCACGATAGGCTAAGGCAATGGCTTGCGTTTGACGGTAATTATTCATCAACACTAAATCGGAAACTTCCTCGGTCATGCTTTCCAACAAGGTATTACGTTGCTTGGTCGTCATATCACCAGCTTGAACCAAGCTGTTAAGCAAGATTTTAATGTTCACCTCATGGTCTGAACAATCCACCCCGGCCGCGTTATCGATAAAGTCCGTAAAAGAAGCCCCCTTACCTTTCAACGCATACTCAATACGAGCCCGCTGAGTAATACCCAGATTACCACCCTCACCAATCACTTTAGCCTGCAACTGCTTGCCGTTAATTCGCAAACTGTCATTGGCTTTATCACCTGCAGCATTATGAGATTCGGCAGAAGCTTTCACATAAGTACCGATACCACCATTCCAAATCAAATCCACCGGCGCTTGTAATAAGGCGTGAATTAAATCATTGGGTGAAAGTCGATCCACGTTAATACCAAAGCGTTCTTTCATTTCAGGACTGATCTCAATGGACTTAGCAGAGCGATTAAATATGCCACCGCCTTTTGAAATCAGTTTACTGTCATAGTCACTCCAGGCACTTCGCGGCAAATTAAATAGTCGCTCACGCTCTTTAAAAGCGGCTTGGACATCCTCAGGATTCGGATCAATAAAAATATGCATGTGATTAAACGCAGCCACCAGCTGAATATATTCACTGCGCAACATACCATTACCAAAAACGTCACCAGCCATATCACCAATACCAATGACAGATATGGATTCTTTTTGCACATCAATTCCCAACTCACGGAAATGACGTTGCACTGAAACCCAAGCACCTTTAGCAGTGATCCCCATTTTTTTATGGTCGTATCCCACGCTACCACCACTAGCGAATGCATCGCCTAACCAGAATCCTCGTTCTTGCGCGATGCCATTTGAAATATCACTAAATGTGGCCGTGCCTTTATCTGCCGCCACAACCAGATACGGATCATCCTCATCAAATCGGATCACCTGCTCAGGCGGCACCACAACCCCTTCTAACAAGTTATCGGTAATATCTAACAAACCAGAAATAAAGGTTTTGTAGCACTCGATACCTTCCGCTAAAAAGGCATCTCTGTCCCCTTCAGGCAGTTGCTTGGCAACAAACCCACCCTTGGCACCTACAGGCACGATTACGGAGTTTTTCACTTGCTGCGCTTTTACCAAGCCCAACACCTCAGTACGGAAATCTTCAATGCGATCCGACCAACGCAAACCACCACGAGCCACCTTGCCGCCACGCAAATGCACACCTTCAACCCTTGGGCTGTAAACAAAGATCTCATATAACGGCTTAGGCAATGGAATATCACTGATAGCACGCGGTGATAACTTGAAGGAGAAGTAACGTTTTAATTCACCTTTCGCATCTTTTTGGAAGAAGTTAGTCCGCAGCGTAGCACCAATTAATTCAATATAACGGCGAAAAATACGATCTTCGTTGATACTCTCAACTTGGTCCAACATTTCGGTAAATTGAGCATCCAGTTTTTCCAAATACTTTTGACGAGAACTGGCCGGTGTTTTCACCAGACTAAAACGCGTCACAAAATAGCGTACGATAAACGAGGTTAAATCTGGATACTTACACAAAGTATCCGCAATAAACGATTCTGAAAACCCAAAACGGATTTGTTTCATATAACGTGCGTATGCACGCAATAGCGCCACTTCACGCCAACCTAAATGAGCACCTAATAACAATCGATTAAAACTGTCATTTTCGGCCTTACCAAACCAAATAGCCCGAAAGGCATCTTGAAATTTTTCTTTGCTTTCATGTAAATCAATATTGTCGCTAAAGGTGTAAATCATACTGAAATCATGAATCCAGTACTCTTTACCGTCTGAGCGGAAAATCCCATACGGGTGCTCACCGATTACGCGCAAGCCTAAGTTTTCTAAGATGGGAATCACATCCGACAGTGGCAATAATTTTTCCGGATTAAACAATTTAAATTTAAAATGATTCCCTGTATCTGCAACATTGCGATACAAACTCATGGCAATGTCATTTTCTTCCTTGATGGACATGACATGCTGTATATCCACCACAGCCGTACGCGGTAAAAATTCCTCTCGATAACTTGCACCAAAGGCGCGACGATACAGCTGAAAATAACTATTACCTTTTTCTTCGCCTACCCCTTCAATCAGGGCTGACATTAAATCGTCCTGCCACGAACGAGCCACCGCCTGAATGTCTTTTTCAATACGTTTTTCATCGTAATCCAACACCGCACCTGGCTTAAGTTTTAAAGCAAACAAAGTACGGGCCAAAATGGATTCAGAAAAATACGTGGTAAATTCAATATCCGCAGGATCAAACGCTTCCACTAAAATATTTTGCACCTTATGGCGCAATTCTGTGTTGTACAAATCACGAGGAACATACACCAGACATGACAAAAATTTATTCAACTGATCATGGCGAATAAACATATGGGTGCGACGACGTTCTTGGATATTTAAAATACCAATAGCGGAACGAGCCAGTTGATCCACATCGGTATGGAATAATTCATCCCTAGGATACACTTCTAAAATATGTTGTAACTCACGACTATGATGACTGCCCTCATTCAACCCTGAACGCTGTAACACTTGATTGGTTTTATTGCGCACTATGGGAATGTTAAATGAGCTTTCGGTATACACATTGGAGGTAAACATTCCAAGAAAACGGCGACCACTGGTCACCTGGCCGTTCTCGTCCACTTGTTTGATCGTAATGTAGTCTGGATAAGCAGGACGATGAATGCGTGAACGACGTCCAGATTTCGTAATCGAAATCAACTGAGGCGCCATAATCAATGCCTGCATGCCTGGGCTTAAATCATCAATGATGACTTTATCTGGCCCATGCACTTCTTTTTTAAATAAGCCACACACACTGTTTTTGTCACGCAATGCATAGGTTTTATCCGCTTTGCGCTCAGATGCAATATCTTCACAAGCAAGAAAGGTGAAGTGATCATCAAGCAACCATTCCATAAAGGCCACGGACTCATTTATGTCCTTTTTGCTAAATGGCCCATTGCTGTTTTTAATCCAACCAATGGCTTCATCACAACGTGCTTTTATGGTGTCAAAGTCATCCACGACCAAACAGGTTTCTTCTAGTATTTCGCCTAATGACTTAGTGAGATCATTCAATTCCGCCTCATCACTGTGACGGTCCACTTCCACATATACAATGGCTTCTCTTGGGTTTTCGGTATGATCCAGAGGTGATTTTAAATCCAAATCCCCTTTGCCATTGCGCTCCACATGCATCACAGCATGGTTAATAAAGTGGATCGACATTTCCCTGCGGTTTAGCTCCATGCGAATGGAGTCCACCAAAAACGGCACATCTTTGTGCAAAACTTCAACAATTGTATGGGTGGACTGCCAGCCGTGCTCTTCGAAATCTGGGTTAAACACCCGAATCTTGCTGGCATGTGGGCGTCGTTGCATGAAATTCCAACAGGCTACTGTGGCCCCGTATAAATCATCTAGTTTACGGCTTTCCAGTTCTTGATCCGGTGTGGCGGCATAATAGGTTTTTATAAATTGTTCGATGACAGATGCTTGGTTTTTTGGCACTTCGGCCACCAAACGATCTATAAGCAGACTAACTTGCGGGTGGACATCCATATTCGGTTTGTGATTCATAACAGGCCCTTAAGGGATTTATCTCTAAATAAATGATAGTTTAACCCTCGAAAAACGCGCACCCATGACTCAAGGCAATTTTTAAGGTTTCTGGGAACTCTTTGAATGACACGCAATCCTAGCCTTGACCCTAGTGGGAATATTTCTAAAATGCTCGAAAAAACAAAAACTTGGAATTGGTCATATGACAAATCGTGATTACATCACAGCGTTACAAGCCAGCTTGCAAGAACACATAATTGGTCAGCCAGACCTTGTGAATGCTTTATTAATCTCATTATTGGCTGATGGCCACCTTCTGGTTGAAGGGGCCCCGGGTCTTGCCAAAACCAAGGCCATCAAAACCCTAGCCGATTGCATCGAAGGCAATTATCAACGCATTCAATTTACACCGGATTTATTACCAGCGGACATTACTGGCTCTGAAATCTACCGTGCTCAAACCGGCGAATTCATCTTTCAGAAAGGTCCATTATTTAACAACCTTGTACTGGCCGATGAAATCAACCGTGCACCTGCCAAAGTACAGTCTGCATTGTTAGAAGCCATGGCTGAACGCCAAGTGAGTGTGGCCGGCACCACCTATGATTTAGATAAACTGTTTCTGGTTATGGCCACGCAAAACCCGATTGAACAAGAAGGCACCTACCCGCTACCAGAAGCTCAATTAGACCGTTTCTTAATGCATGTGCGCATTCAATACCCTAAAGCGGATGCCGAAACCCAAATTTTAAGGCTGGCCCGTGGTGAGGCGCAAAATATCGCGACGCCATTGCCAGCGGAAAAGCTCAGCGCAGAGAAAATTTTTGCTGCCCGCCAAGAAGTCCTTTCACTGCATTTAAGTGAACGTGTAGAGGAATACATAGTACAGCTCATTATGGCCACCCGTGAGCCACAAGCTTACGGAGATGACTTAGCAAGCTGGATCGAATTTGGCGCAAGCCCTCGTGGCACCATTGCCCTAGACCGTTGTGCCCGAGCCTATGCATGGCTAGCCGGCAAAGATTTTGTTAGCCCAGACGATGTTCAGGCGGTATTGCACCCAGTTTTGCGTCACCGCTTACTCATCAGTTTTGATGCCGAAGCCACAGGTATGAATGCCGATCGCATCATAAATGAATTAATCATGCGAGTCGCAGTACCGTAACGGATTGCATATGAGCACGTCAGCGCAACCACTTAATTACCTTGAAGGATTTTTTCCTGAGGGCGCTTTTACCGACGAGCACCAGCTGGTGCAACTGAGATTGTTGGCAAAACGCCTGCGCCTAGCTAGCTTGCCGCAAATTCACGGCATGTTAGCCGGTGGTCATGCCAGCAAACAAAAAGGCCGCGGCTTGGATTTAGATCAACTACGACAATATTTGCCTGGCGATGACATTCGCACCATTGATTGGCGCGTCACCGCACGCACACAAGCACCGCACACCCGTGTCTATAAAGAAGAACGCGAACGCCCTGTGGTCATCGTATGTGATCAACGCACACCGATGTTTTTTGGTTCGCAACGCAGTTTTAAATCCGTGGTGGCTGCACAGTGTGCCGCCATCATTGCTTGGGCAGCGTTAGATCACGGCGATCGCGTGGGTGCATTAGTATTAGGTGATCAAAGCGAACAAGATTTTCGTCCAAAGCAGCGCTCGCAGCACGTTTTACAAATCTTGCAATCCATCAATGCTTTTAACCATAAATTACAACAACACCAAACGGTAAAAAACAGTTTAAGTAATTGTTTAAAAAAACTGCATCAAGGAGTTAAACCCGGTACCAGCATATATATCATCAGTGACTTTTTTGATTTAGACCCTAACGACAAGGCAGCCCTTTTCAATTTGAAACGCCACAATCATGTGGTGGCTTTACAAGTATATGATGCCTTAGAACGTACTATGCCACCGCCGGGTATGTATGCTGTCACGGATGGATTTAACGAAGGTTTTTTGGATACACAAAGCCGACAATCGCAACAAGCTTATCAAGAAGCCATCAGTGTTTTTCAGACTGGCATAGAGCAAACGTTTAAACAATTGGCGATCCCCCATCATCAAGTCAATGCATCTGACATTCCCTACATGGCATTGAAAATCGCGTTAGAACAACGGGGCCAGATATGAATCCGTTAGATCAACTCAAAGACATTCATTTACCTGCCGAAGTGGGATTTTGGCC
>JABXIK010000013.1 GCA_013373125.1 Gammaproteobacteria bacterium
ATTCCTGTGGTCGAGGGTTCGATCCCCTTCGGTCACCCCATTTGCGGAAGTGGTGAAATTGGTAGACACGCCAGATTTAGGTTCTGGTGCCGCAAGGTGTGAGAGTTCGAGTCTCTCCCTCCGCACCATTTACTTCTCAGTAAATGATCTTTTTTCCTGTTTTGTATCCCTTTAAAAAATTTCCATTTGGCATTTCTTGTTTGTCGTTTTTAAGCGGCTAAATAAGCCGCTTCTGAATGTTATCTATTTGCTTTCTTGGTTAAGTCTAAGCAGTAGGCTGGAAGTATCGAGTTTGCCGTGCCCTTGCTTTTGTAATTCCCCATAAAATTGATCCACCAATGCGGTTACAGGAAGGTTGGCTCCTGTTTGTCTTGCGCTGTTTAGGCAAATGCCCAGATCTTTTCGCATTAAATCCACGGCAAAGCCAAAATCGTATTCGCCTTTATTCATGGTTTCGTGGCGGTTGTTCATTTGCCAAGAGGCTGCAGCACCATGGCCGAGAGTGGACATGACTTTGCTCATGTCTAATCCTGCTTGTTGGCCAAAATGCATGCCTTCAGCCAGTCCTTGAATCAGTCCTGCAACACAGATCTGATTGACCATTTTTGTCAGTTGTCCACTGCCTATAGGGCCCATGTGAGCAAAAGATTTCGCATAGGCTTGGGTAAGTTTCTCGGCACGTTGTGCAGGGTAGGGGTCGCCACCACACATGATGGTGAGTTGCCCATTAATAGCCCCTTGTTGGCCGCCGGAGACAGGTGCGTCCACGTAATCGATTTGCAGATCGTTGAGTCGCTTGTGCATGCGAGTGGCTAAATCACTGCTTGTGGTGCTGTGATCGATGATCAGGCTGCCGCGAGCCAGTGTTTCGTGGGCGCCGTTCGTCCCAAAAATAAGCTGCTCGACATCTTGGTCGTTGCCGACGCATAAAATTAAAACCTCGCAATCGCGGCAAGCGTCTTTTGCGTTAAAAGCGATGTCGCAATGCTTATGGTTTTTTAACCAGTCTTCGGCTTTGTGTTGGCTGCGGTTGTAGATGCTCAGTTCGTGACCTTGTTTGGCTAGATGGTCTGCCATGGGTGCGCCCATGTTGCCTAGGCCAATAAATGCAATTTTCATATTCCGTTACATCGTTGTTTGAGTTGGGTTTATTTTATCCATAAAAAAAACCGCGCTGCTAGGCAGGGCGGTTTTTTATTTCACTGTTGCTTACAGTGTCACGTGAAATTACTTTTTAGGGTAATCGCGCTTTTCGTGACCAGTGTAAAGTTGACGTGGACGAGCGATGCGGTATTCGTTACCAATCATTTCGTTCCAGTGTGCAATCCAGCCAGGAGTACGGCCAGTTGCGAAGATTACAGTGAATAGCTCAGTTGGGATGCCGATAGCTTTTAGGATGATACCTGAGTAGAAATCTACGTTCGGGTATAGGCCGCGAGCTTGGAAGTATTCGTCTTCAAGAGCGATCTTCTCAAGTTTCATTGCCATTTTCAGCATTGGATCATCTTCTAGGCCAAGCTCAGCAAGTACTTCGTCGCAGGTTGTTTTCATAACCTTGGCACGAGGGTCGTAGTTTTTATAAACACGGTGACCAAAGCCCATTAGACGGAATGGATCATTCTTATCTTTGGCTTTCGCTAGGAATTCATCGATGCGAGATTCGTCACCGATTTCGTCTAGCATTTTCAATACAGCTTCGTTTGCGCCGCCATGAGCAGGGCCCCAAAGTGCAGCAATACCAGAAGCGATACACGCATATGGGTTTGCGCCAGTTGAGCCGGCCATACGTACGGTAGACGTAGAGGCATTTTGTTCGTGATCAGCGTGTAGTAGGAAAATACGATCCATAGCGCGTGCAAGCACAGGGCTGATTGGCTTCTCTTCAGCAGGAGTGTTGAACATCATGTGAAGGAAGTTTTCAGAGTAGCTTAGGTCGTTACGAGGGTACATGAATGGTTGGCCCATGTTGTACTTGTAAACCATAGCTGCCAGTGTTGGCATTTTCGCGATTAAGCGGTGTGCTGCAATTTCACGGTGCTTAGCATCGTTGATGTCTAAAGAATCGTGGTAGAACGCTGAAAGTGCACCTACTACGCCAACCATAACAGCCATTGGGTGAGCGTCACGACGGAAGCCGTTAAAGAAGTGTGCTAATTGCTCATGCACCATAGTGTGATGAGTAATGGTGTCTACGAATTTCTCTTTTTCTTCTGGGGTTGGTAGTTCACCGTGAAGAAGTAGGTAAGAGGTTTCTAGGAAATCTGAATGCTCAGCTAGTTGCTCGATTGGGTAACCGCGGTGAAGAAGTACACCTTTTCCGCCATCGATGTAAGTGATTTTAGATTCACAAGAAGCGGTGGAAACAAAGCCTGGGTCGTAAGTGAATTTGCCAAGAGCGGCTAAGCTACGAACATCAATTACGTCTGGGCCGATAGTGCCTTCGTAAATTGGCAGTTCTAAGGTTTCATCTAAACCGTCAATTTTTAACTGCGCCTTTTTGTCAGCCATGAATGGCCTCCTATCTGCTATTTCTGATACTGGTATTTTCTCAAATACCCTTAAATGTCGAGCAATGAACGCTCTGTACCGTTGCAAAGACGGCCAACTATAGAGCCAAAATAGTGATTGTCAATTCTTGACCATGAGATCGTGGTGTAAGTTTAGTCAAACTGTCTAAAGAATGATCTATTATTAATCGGTACACGTAAATTAGTGCTAAATACCGTGTTTAAGTTTAGGAGCTTATTTGTATTTAACAAACTCTGTGTCTATAATTCGGCGCGTTTGCGAAGGCACTAAAAAGACCCGTAAGTTCGCATTTTTATTAGGAAAAATGCACAACAAGCGAGCCTGCCCACATAAGCTCGCCTTATTTTGAGGCGTGAGAGAGAGTGTAGAGAACCGTGAATCAACAACGACCAATAAATCTTGATCTGACTAAGTTCAGTTTTCCTTTACCTGCGTTAACTTCAATTACACACCGTGTTGCGGGCGTAATTTTGTTTGTAGGCATTATTTTCCTTCTGTGTGCTCTTAGCAGTTCATTAGAATCTGCTGAAGGTTTTGCAGCAACGAAAAAAGCTATGACTACCGGTTTTGGTAGTTTCATCACCTGGGGCTTGCTATCTGCATTGGCTTACCATTTTGTAGCGGGTATTAAACATCTACTTATGGATCTTGGCATCGGTGAAACAAAAGAGAGTGGTTTATACGCTGCTATCTTTACTATCATCGCTTCCGGCATTCTAATTATCCTTGCGGGAGTTTGGGTATGGGCGTAAGTGTTACTAACTTCAGTCGTAGTGGTTTATCAGACTGGATTATCCAACGTTTCTCTGCAGTTGTTTTAGCTGTATACACGGTTTTTATTATTGGCTATTTACTAGCTAACCCAAGTTTAGATTATGCTCAGTGGAAAGAATTTTTCTCTTGCACTGCAGTTCGTATCTTCTCTCTTTTGGCATTAGTTTCTACGGTTGCCCATGCCTGGATTGGTATGTGGACCATTGCTACCGATTATCTTAAGCCAGCTGCTCTTCGTTTTGTTTTCCTACTTATTTGTTTCCTAGCGATTTTTGTTTATTTCGTTTGGGGCATTGAAATTATTTGGGGTGTATAAGCAATGGCAAATAGTATTCGCACAATGACATATGACGCCATCGTAATCGGTGGTGGCGGTGCAGGTATGCGTGCTGCACTGCAATTAACAGAAGCTGGTATCAAAACCGCTTGTGTAACTAAAGTATTCCCAACGCGTTCTCACACTGTATCTGCGCAAGGTGGTATTACTTGTGCAATCGCTTCAGATGATCCAAACGATGATTGGCGCTGGCACATGTACGATACCGTTAAAGGTTCTGATTACATCGGTGACCAAGACGCGATCGAATACATGTGTAAAGTAGGTCCTCAAGCGGTGTTTGAATTGGACCACATGGGTTTACCGTTCTCTCGTACTGCTGAAGGTCGTATTTATCAACGTCCTTTCGGTGGTCAGTCTAAGAATTTCGGTGAAGGTGGTCAGGCTGCGCGTACATGTGCGGCGGCGGACCGTACTGGTCACGCACTATTACATGCCTTGTATCAAGGTAACATCAAAGGTGGTACGACATTCCTAAACGAATGGTACGCTGTTGATCTAGTTAAAAATCAAAACGATCAAATCGCAGGTGTGATTGCGATCTGCATCGAAACGGGTGAAACCGTTTACATCAAAGCTAAGGCAACTGTTCTTGCTACTGGTGGTGCGGGCCGTATTTATCAATCAACGACTAACGCATTGATCAATACGGGTGACGGTATGGGTATGGCACTGCGTGCTGGCGTACCGGCTCAGGATATGGAAATGTGGCAGTTCCACCCGACAGGTATTGCAGGTGCGGGTGTACTTGTGACTGAAGGTTGTCGTGGTGAAGGTGGTTACCTAATCAATAAAGATGGTGAGCGTTTCATGGAACGTTATGCGCCTAACGCAAAAGACCTTGCTGGTCGTGACGTTGTGGCTCGTTCTATGGTAATGGAAATTCTAGAAGGCCGTGGCTGTGGTCCAGAAGGGGATCATGTATTCTTGAAACTTGATCACCTAGGTGAAGAGACTCTGAATGCGAAACTGCCTGGTATTCTTGAGCTATCTCGTACGTTTGCTCACGCTGACCCAGTTAAAGAGCCGATCCCAGTTGTTCCTACTTGTCACTATATGATGGGTGGTGTACCTACGAATATCGGTGGCCAAGCGATCACTCAAGACGAAAACGGCAACGACAAAATCGTTGAAGGTTTATACGCAGCGGGTGAAGCGGCATGTGTATCTGTACATGGTGCTAACCGTCTTGGTGGTAACTCACTGCTTGACTTGGTTGTATTCGGTCGTGCTTGTGGTCTTCAAATTGAAGAGAGCTTCAAGCAAGGTTTTGATGCGGTTGATGCTCGTGATGAAGATATCGAGCGTGCAATGGCGCGTCTTGATCGTCTAAATAACTCCACTTCTGGTGAGAGTGTTGCGGACGTTCGTAAAGATCTTCAGAAGTGCATGCAGCTTTACTTCGGTGTATTCCGTGAAGGTGAAGCTATGCAGAAAGGTCTGCAAATGCTGAAAGAAATCGGTGAGCGTGTTAAAAACACTTACCTTGAAGATAAATCAGCTGCGTTCAACACGGCTCGTATTGAAGCCCTAGAGCTAGATAACCTATACGAAGTTGCACTTGCTACTGCGATCGCAGCGGAAGAGCGTAAAGAATCTCGTGGTGCCCATGCTCGTAACGACTTTACTGAGCGTGATGATGAGAACTGGTTGTGTCACTCATTGTACTTCCCGCAAACGAAGACCATCGGTAAACGTGCCGTAAACTTCGCGCCGAAGACAATGGACCCATTCCCACCAAAAGAACGTAAATACTAAGAGTGGGGGAGAGAGAATATGTTGCAAGTTAGCGTTTATCGTTACAACCCAGAGACTGATGCTGCGCCATATATGAAGGACTATCAGGTAGAAACTGATGGTAAAGACTTGATGGTGCTAGACGTTCTAGCTTTGGTTAAAGAACAAGATCCTACTCTAGCGTATCGTCGTTCTTGTCGTGAAGGTGTGTGTGGCTCTGACGGCCTAAACATCAACGGCAAAAATGGTTTGGCTTGTGTGACGCCTTTATCTGAAAGCGTTAAAGGTAATAAGCTAGTATTACGTCCATTGCCTGGTCTGCCGGTTATCCGTGACCTAGTAATTGATATGAGCTTGTTCTATCAACAATTTGAGAAAGTGAAGCCTTTCTTACAAAACAATACACCAGCGCCAGCAATCGAGCGTCTTCAGAGCCCTGAAGATCGTGAGAAGCTAGATGGTCTATATGAATGTATCCTATGTGCATGTTGTTCAACTTCATGCCCATCATTCTGGTGGAATCCGGATAAATTCATCGGTCCTGCTGGTTTGCTTCAAGCATACCGCTTCTTAGCCGATAGCCGTGACACTGCTACGCAAGAGCGCCTAGATGGACTTGATGATCCATTCAGTGTGTTCCGTTGCCGTGGCATCATGAACTGTGTGAATGTATGTCCTAAAGGGTTAAACCCAACCCGTGCAATAGGCCACATCCGCAACATGTTGTTGTCTCGCGAAATCTAAGTAAATAAAAGGGGCTATATGCCCCTTTTATTTATTCGTAGTGTGCATTTGAAATAAAATACGTCAGGCATGGCGTAAAAAAATATAAAAAAAAGGCCTACTAGCATCATATTTGCTAGGCTGTTATATAGATACCAACAGGGAATCGGGTAACCCCCGTATTATTTGAAAAACTTCGGACCTCATCCGGTCATCTGTCGATCCACAGCAGGGAAGTTTGGAAAGTAGTGCCCCTAGACATAATTTAAAGGTGGTTTTGTCATGCACGAAGGCTCGATGGAGCAGCTATGGAGTACATCCCAACTGGCTGGTGGGAATGTTGCGTACATAGAAGAGCTATACGAATTATATTTAACAGACCCTAATGCGGTCCCTGAACAGTGGCGAAGTTATTTCAGTACCCTGCCTCGAGTAGAAGGTAGTGCTCTGAATGATATTCCGCACACTCCTATTAAAGAACAGTTCGTTCTTATTTCTAAAAATCAGCGTCATGCTGGTGGCGTAACTCAAAGCCAGGTTTCAAGTGGCTATGATCAAAAGCAGTTACGTGTATTTCAACTTATCAACGCTTATCGCTTCCGTGGACATCAGCATGCCAAGCTTGATCCATTGGGTATTATGGAGCGTGAGCAAGTTCCCGATTTAGATCTTCGTTTCCATGAGTTATCGGAAGCGGATATGGACAGTGTTTTCCAAACAGGTTCTTTGTTTATTGGTAAAGAAGAAGCCCCGTTGAAGGAAATCATTGAGGCACTGGATAAAACCTATTGCCAAACCATTGGTGCCGAATTCATGCACATTGTTGATACCGCGGAAAAACGCTGGTTCCAACAACGCATTGAAAGTGTGCGTGCCAAACCAGAATACAGTGATGAAGCGAAAAAGCATTTACTTGAGCGTTTAACCGCAGCGGAAGGCCTTGAAAAATATTTAGGTTCTAAATACCCAGGCGTTAAGCGTTTTGGCTTAGAAGGTGGTGAGTCATTAATTCCTATGATGGATGAATTGATTCAACGCTGCGGCACATATGGTGCGAAAGAAATTGTAATTGGTATGGCGCACCGTGGTCGTTTGAATGTACTCATTAACACGCTTGGTAAAGCGCCAGCAGATTTATTTGATGAATTTGATGGTAAAGCGCAGTTTGATCACTCAGGTGACGTGAAGTATCACCAAGGTTTTTCGTCAAATGTGTTAACCCCTGGTGGTGAAGTGCATCTAGCGATGGCATTTAACCCGTCTCACTTAGAGATCGTATCGCCAGTGGTTGAAGGTTCTGTACGTGCTCGTCAGGACCGCCGTGGCGATAAAGTGGGTGAAACCGTTGTACCTGTTGCCATTCACGGTGACTCGGCCTTTGCTGGTCAAGGTGTGGTGATGGAAACTTTCCAGATGTCACAAACCCGTGGTTATAAAACTGGCGGCACCATTCATATCGTTGTAAATAACCAAGTAGGTTTCACGACCAATAAACGTGAAGATGTTCGTTCTACCGAATACGCAACCGATGTGGCCAAGATGGTTCAAGCACCTATCCTTCATGTGAATGGTGATGATCCTGAAGCTGTGTTATTTGTGACGCAGCTTGCTGTCGATTATCGTAATGAATTTCACAAAGACGTAGTAATTGATTTGGTGTGTTATCGTCGTCGTGGCCATAACGAAGCCGATGAGCCTTCAGCGACACAGCCTTTGATGTATAAAGTCATTAAGAGTTTGAAAACAACTCGTACTTTGTATTCTGAAAATTTGAATGAAAAAGGCGTGGTTTCAGAGGAAGAAATTAAGGCCATGGATGAAGATTACCGTAACTCTTTGGAAGCCGGTAAGCACGTGGTGAAAAGTCTGGTTACTGAGCCGAATACTGAGATGTTCGTGAACTGGGCGCCTTATTTAGGTCACGATAATAGTATCACTGTGAGTACGGAATTTGACCTGAAGCGTATGCAAGAGCTGGCTAATAAAGTTCAAGATGTACCGGAAGGTTTCACAGTACAGCGTCAGGTAAATAAAATCCTAGAAGACCGTCGTAAGATGGCAGCAGGGGCTTTGCCAATTAACTGGGGTTTTGCTGAAACTATGGCGTATGCCACTTTGTTGGATGAAGGCTATCCAATTCGTTTAACCGGTCAAGATGTTGGGCGTGGTACGTTCTCCCACCGTCATGCGGTTTTACATAATCAAAAAGATGGGGCTTCTTATTGTTCATTACAGAACATGGCAGAAGATCAACCAACTTATACTATTCATGACTCACTACTTTCTGAAGAAGCCGTATTAGGTTTTGAATACGGTTATTCAACCACTACACCAAATATGCTGGTGATTTGGGAAGCGCAATTTGGTGACTTTGCCAATGGTGCGCAAGTGGTAATGGATCAATTTATTTCCAGTGGTGAACACAAGTGGAGCCGTTTATGCGGTTTAACTATGTTGCTGCCTCATGGTTATGAAGGACAAGGCCCTGAGCATAGCTCGGCTCGTCTTGAGCGTTATTTGCAATTGTGTGCTGAACACAATATGCAAGTGTGTGTGCCTTCCACGCCTGCGCAAATTTTCCACTTGTTACGTCGTCAAGCGATTCGTCCATTGCGTAAGCCTTTGGTGGTCATGTCACCTAAGAGCTTGTTGCGTCATAAAGAAGCGATTAGCACGTTGGAAGACTTAGCTCAGGGTAGTTTCCAAACCGTTATTCCAGAAATTGAAGAAGTGAATCCAAAAGATATCACTCGTGTGATCTTGTGTAGCGGCAAGGTGTATTACGATCTGATCGATCGTCGCCGTTCAGAAGAAATGAAGCATGTTGCTATTGTTCGCATTGAACAGTTGTATCCCTTCCCAGAAGAAGAGTTGTTTGCTGCGATTTCTCCGTATACCAATCTAAAAGAAACCGTTTGGTGTCAAGAAGAGCCAATGAATCAGGGGGCTTGGTATAGCTCTCAACATCACATGCGTCGCGTGGTGAATAAGCATGATTCAAAACTGTATTTAGATTATGCAGGCCGTGAAGCATCTGCATCACCTGCAGCAGGTTATATGGCGTTGCACTTGGAGCAACAAGAACAATTGATCAAAGATGCATTGGGCCTATAGGTTCAGCAAATAGCGAATTAGGAATAGTGAATATGAGTATTGAAGTTAAAGCCCCAGTTTTCCCTGAATCTGTTGCAGATGGCACCATTGCCACTTGGCATAAACAGCCAGGTGAAGCGGTAAAACGCGATGAATTGTTGGTTGATATTGAAACCGATAAAGTGGTTTTAGAAGTGGTTGCGCAAGCAGATGGTGTAATCAAAGAAATCATCAAAGCGGAAGGTGATACCGTATTAAGCGCCGAAGTGGTTGCGATTTTTGAAGCCGGTGCAGCAGGTAGTGAAGCGGCTCCAGCGGCTGCACCTGAAGCGAAAGCAGAGACTGCAGATGCGGATGATTTAAAAGTTAATCCAGCTGCACGTAAATTGGCCGAAGAAAAAGGCGTGTCACTATCTGATGTGAAGGCAACCGGAAAAGATGGTCGCATCACTAAAGAAGATGTTTTGAATCATATGAAACAACCTGAAGCGGCACCGCAAGCGGCAGCACCCGCAGCGGCTCCTGCGCCAGCTCCTGCTGCCTCAAGTGCTCCAGCCGTTCCAAGTTTTGTTCAAGGGGAGCGTGCTGAAAAACGTGTTCCTATGACACGCTTACGTGCCACGATTGCAAAGCGCTTGGTTTCTGCACAACAAAATGCAGCCATGCTAACCACTTACAATGAAGTGGATATGAAGGCTGTGATGGAACTGCGTAAACAGTACAAAGATATGTTTGAGAAAAAGCATAATGGTACACGTTTAGGTTTCATGTCTTTCTTTGTGAAGGCAGCGACAGAAGCATTGAAACGCTTCCCATCAGTAAATGCGTCTATTGATGGTAACGATATTGTTTATCACGGTTATCAAGACATTGGTGTTGCGGTATCTACAGAGAAAGGTTTGGTAGTGCCTGTGCTACGTGATGTAGATGCAATGGGATTAGCAGATATTGAATCTGGCATCATGGATTACGCAGTTAAAGCCCGTGATGGCAAATTAGGTATTGAAGAGATGCAAGGTGGCACCTTCACTATCACCAATGGCGGTACATTCGGATCGCTGATGTCGACACCTATTTTGAATCCACCACAAACGGCAATCTTAGGCATGCATAAAATCCAAGATCGCCCAATGGCTATCAATGGCCAAGTTGAGATTCGTCCCATGATGTACCTAGCGTTGTCCTATGATCACCGCATGATTGACGGTAAAGAAGCCGTACAATTCTTGGTGACCATTAAGGAATTGCTAGAAGATCCAGCCCGTATTTTGTTGGATATCTAATTAAAAAATAAAATTGCCCAGTGAAAACTGGGCTAGTGTTAATTATCTGTGCGCTGATTTATGAGCGTGAAAGGAAGAATCATGGAAAAGTTTGATGTCATTGTAATAGGCGGTGGTCCAGGTGGATATGTGGCAGCTATTCGTGCTGCACAACTTGGCTTGAAAACAGCTTGTATTGATAAGTGGTTGAATGAAGATGGGAAAGGCGTATTTGGCGGTACGTGTTTGAACGTTGGTTGTATTCCATCTAAAGCCTTGTTAGATAGTTCTTACAAATACGAAGAAGCCAAACACAATTACGATATTCACGGTATTAGCATTAAAGACATTAAGATGGATGTCGAAGCGATGCTAAATCGTAAGAAGACCATTGTGAAAAATTTAACTCAAGGCGTTGCTGGTTTGTTTAAAGCCAATGGTGTTACGCCTTTAGAAGGTTTTGGTAAATTATTGGCTGGTAAAAAAGTGGAATTCACAAACCATGCTGGTAAAACCGAAATTCTAGAAGCGGAAAATGTCATTATTGCCACGGGTTCTGTTCCTGTTGAGATTCCACCTGCGCCATTAACCGAAGACATTATTGTGGACTCAACGGGTGCTCTTGAATTCACTGAAGCACCTAAGCGTCTAGGTGTAATTGGTGCTGGTGTTATTGGTTTAGAGCTTGGCAGTGTTTGGAACCGCCTAGGTTCTGAAGTAACCGTGCTAGAAGCGCAAGATAAGTTTTTACATCTGGTTGATCAGCAAGTAGCCAAAGAAGCAGCGAAGCAGTTTAAAGCCCAAGGTATGAATATCATGCTTGGTGCGCGCTTAACTGGTACTGAAATTAAAGGTAAGGGTAAGAAGCAAGAGGTTGTTGTTTCTTATACTGATAGTGAAGGCGATAAAACCATCACGTTCGACAAGTTAATTGTTGCCGTGGGTCGTCGTCCTTACACAGAAAACTTATTTGCTGGCGACAGCGGTGTAAACTTAGATGAGCGTGGTTTCATTTTTGTGAATAGTCGTTGTGCTACTGATGCGCCTGGAATTTATGCTATAGGTGATGTGGTGCGTGGTCCTATGTTAGCTCATAAAGCATCTGAAGAAGGTGTTATGGTTGCTGAGCGCATCGCAGGCCATAAAGCACAGATGAATTACGACTGCATTCCATCTGTTATTTATACCCATCCGGAAATTGCTTGGGTTGGTAAGAGCGAAGATGAATTAAAAGCGGAAGGTGCTAAGTATAATGTGGGTACTTTCCCATTTGCTGCGGTAGGTCGTGCTATGGCTGCAAATGATACAGCAGGTTTCGTTAAAATTATTGCAGATGCTGAAACTGACACCATTTTAGGTGCCAGTGTGATTGGCCCAAGTGCCGGTGATCTAGTTCAGCAGGTGGTGATAGCCATGGAATTTGGCTCCAGCGCGGAAGATTTAGGCATGATGGTGTTCTCTCACCCAACCTTGTCTGAAGCGGTTCATGAAGCTGCACTTGGGGTTAATAATCACGCAATTCACAAGGCTAATCGTAAGCGTCGATAGTCTGAAAAATAAACTGGTTAGGGTAAAACCTAGCCAGTTTTGCGTTATGTTCCTATGGTTTTCGCCTCGATAGTGTCTTTTGTACTGGGTTTTTGTTATAACAAAAACCTATAAGGCGCACTGATTCGTTTTGGTGCGTGTCTTTAACTAAGGAAAGCACGACGAGGTCATCATGAATTTACATGAATACCAGGCTAAGCAGCTTTTTGCCGCTTATGGTTTACCTGTTTCTCAAGGGGTAGTTGCCAGCACGCCTGATGAAGCTGTTAAAGCAGCGGATAATGTTCCCGGAAGTGCGTGGGTAGTAAAAGCGCAAGTTCATGCTGGTGGCCGAGGCAAGGCCGGTGGTGTGAAAGTGGTATCCGATAAAGCGGATATCAAAGCATTTGCCGAACAATGGCTAGGTAAAAACCTCGTCACCTACCAAACCGATGCAGGTGGTCAGCCTGTTAATCAAATCCTTATTGAAGAATGTACTGATATTGACCAAGAATTATATCTTGGTGCCGTAGTTGATCGTGCTTCACAGCGCGTTGTGTTTATGGCATCCACAGAAGGTGGTGTTGAAATTGAAAAAGTGGCCCATGAAACGCCAGAGAAAATTCTAAAAGCGGAAATCGATCCGTTATCTGGTGCGCAACCTTATCAAGCACGTGAATTAGCATTTAAATTGGGCTTAAAAGATCATCAAATTAAGCAGTTCACCCAAATCTTTTTAGGTTTATCGAAATTGTTTTTTGAAAAAGATTTGGCGCTTTTGGAAATTAACCCATTGGTGATCACCAAAGCAGGTGATTTGCATTGCTTGGATGCAAAAATCAATATCGATGGTAATGCCCTGTACGCACATAAAGACCTTCAAGCCATGCATGATCCATCTCAAGATGATGCTCGTGAAGCGGCAGCTGCTAAGTGGGAACTGAATTATGTGGCGCTTGATGGCAACATCGGCTGTATGGTTAATGGTGCGGGCCTTGCCATGGGTACGATGGACATCATTAAGTTACATGGAGGCGATCCAGCTAACTTTTTAGATGTGGGTGGTGGTGCTACTAAAGAGCGTGTGGCAGAAGCCTTTAAAATCATTTTGTCTGATGACAATGTGAAAGCAGTTTTAGTGAATATTTTTGGCGGTATTGTGCGCTGTGACATGATAGCAGAAGGCATTATCGGCGCAGTAAAAGAAGTGGGTGTAAAAGTACCGGTTGTTGTGCGCCTAGAAGGTAACAATGCTGAATTAGGTTCGCAAAAGCTAGCTGAAAGCGGTTTGGATATCATTGCCGCAACCAGTTTAACGGATGCCGCTCAACAAGTGGTGAAAGCAGCAGGAGGCCAATAACATGAGCATTTTAATTGATAAAAATACCAAAGTTATTTGCCAAGGTTTTACTGGTTCTCAAGG
>JABXIK010000087.1 GCA_013373125.1 Gammaproteobacteria bacterium
ATTTTTTCGTGACATGGTAGGGAATGACGAAGACGCCGATGCGTTATTGGCACCCGCATTAAAAGCGGCAAAATATCGAGTGGTTGTGAAGCGCCCGCGTAAGAGCCCGTATTTGAATAACCAAACACCCACATTAAGCCAAGAAGGTAAGGCCAATCGCTTTGATATTTATGTGAATAAAGGAATGAAAGATTCGGGCTAGATAGAGTCTATGCTATCTTTTACGCCCGTATTTTTTGAGGTTTGATTGAACGTCTGTACACACTAATATTTCAAAAGTCGAATAACGCTTGCCAGAAGGGGCGTCCTCGTCCCTCTGGCTGGATTTGTTAGGTTTACTTGTAGTTCTCGATGAACTTGTAATATTCATTTACTCTTTTTTCTAGTTCTTCTTTTGACCTAGAACTTATCACAAATATTATAAAATAGTCATTGCCATCTTTATCGATCTCTTCGGCGTATGAAACATGTTCAAAGTTTCCTGCTAATTCTGGGTAGAATGAATAGCTATAAAATACAGGCTTTCCCTTAGATTTATATTCACCTATTTTGGTGATTTTGGTCTTTGATGGAGCAGCAGATGTAAATTGATTTTGAGAAAAATCAATAAATTCTTTTAACGATTTTCTTCCTGTAATTTCATCTTTTAATTCCGCTCTAGCATAAATCACGGCTTCTGCATTAGCGAAAGTAAAGCCCGATGGAGCTTGCGTATTCATCCTGTAATGATAACTATGCCCCAAGTCTTGCTCCCAGCCTTCAATCACGGGAAGCTTGGGCCACCAAAAGAAACAAACCTGCCCAGATTCATTACAAACTTGTGCCTCTTTATGAATTTCTCCATAGACAAGATTTGATAAAAGAAGTGTCAATAAGATGATTTTTTTCATAAATACCTAACGCCTGCCAGCAGGGGCGTTTACGTCCCTCTGGCTGGCTTTGTTATGGGTTTTTTATTAATTTGTGTGATTGATAAATTTTACCAGAGCGAACATTTTTGTACTTAATTCGCGCTTCAGTAATCTCTAAAATTTTATAATATTCTTCATATGTACTACTACTAGTTCGAGGTATCCATAACCTTCCATTCCTATAGGTCTTAATTGTAGAGATATGTTCAATATCGCCTTCAATATTCCACTTACATAATTCAATTTTACTACTCATTAGCTCGCCGTCTTCATATTCTTCGAAAATAATATAAAGATCCCCATTAGGTAAAAAATGGTCGTGCCAAACTGTTTGTTTATTTTCATCACCTATAGATCCAGTCCACTGGCCCAATCTAAGATCACTCATACTTTTACTATTAGTTGCATCAGTTTTGCTGGTGTTAAACGCACACCCTGAAATAGTAACAAGTAGGAGTACTACTAATATTTTTTTCAATTTAATCTCCATAACATTTTATTCATAAGACCTTGCTAGCTTTCCTACCTTACAAGGTAGGCTAACCTCACAAGGTAAGGTGGCCTGATTATGTATCGACTAAGCCCAAAGCACCAACATTAAAGCTACTGATTGGCAAAAACGATTCAGACGTAACTGGACACCAGACCCGTATCGATACCAATATGCGGCCTCCGAGCGCCGCATCACCAAAATTGGATTCGCTATGACGTGCATGGATGCACTCATATCGCGAATGCATGGATGCATTAAAGCGATGAAAGGTTGGCGGCGAGCTGCGAAACGGGGAAACCACAGGTTTCGAGCGTAGCTCCCCCGAAAAAGAAAACCGTGCTGGCTTTAATTATCCAGAATGCGAAAGTTCAGATAATTAACGCGATCCGTAAAACGCAATGAAAGATGGGTCTATATCCTACTTTTCTAATGCCTTAGCTTGCTGCCACAAGGCTTCCATCTCATCCAATGATGCCTGCTCTAAAGAGAGGCCCTGTAACTGCAATGTGGCTTCAATGTATTGAAAGCGGCGCTCAAATTTAGCATTGGTACTGCGAATCGCCATTTCGGGTTTCACTTTCACATGACGAGCGAGATTCACCATGGCAAACATCAAATCACCCAGTTCATCCTCAATTTCAGCGTGTTGACCTTTCGCCATGGCTTCGCGTAACTCGCCAATTTCTTCTTCGATTTTATCCAAAACCTGTTCCGGTTCTGGCCAATCAAAGCCCACCATGGCGGCACGTTTTTGCAACTTTTCAGCGCGCTGAATACCAGGCAATGCTTGCGGAATATCCGCCAGCACACTGTTTAATACATCATCTTTTTGTGTGAGCGCTTTTTCTTCACGCTCTTGTTGTTTGATGGCTTCCCAACGACCTTTGATCTCGTCATCGCTGAGTGGTGTGACATTATCTTCTGAATGTAATTCGCCACTAGGAAAAACATGAGGGTGACGGCGAACCAATTTAGCCACCAAGGTATCAACGATTTGCGGGAAGTCGAAAAGGGATGCTTCTTTACCTAGCTGACTGTAAAAAATCACCTGAAACAATAAATCACCCAGTTCTTCCTTTAGGTGGGCATAGTCTTGCTTTTCAATGGCATCTGCCACTTCGTAGGCTTCTTCTAGGGTGTGGGGCAAGATGGTTTGGAAGGTTTGTTTAATATCCCATGGGCAGCCGGTTTTTGGATCACGCAATCGCGACATGAGATACAACAAATCTTCCACTTGATACATGCTTAATTCCTAAGATCTGAATTCTTGAATCGTGTCACTAGTTATGACGACGTACGTCCATAATATTGGGTAACTGCTGAAGTTTATTCAGCACCTTACCCAGATGACTCAGGCTGTCGATTTCCACGGTAATGAGCAAATCTGCCGTGCCATCTTGTTGCGACAAGGTATTCATGGACAGTATGTTAATGTCTTCGTAAGCCAGCGTCATACTGACGTCTTTTAATAAGCCGCGACGATCATAGGCTTTTAACATAAGTTCAACCGGATACAATTTCTCTGGGGTTTTGCCCCAACTGACTTCCGTAATACGGTTGGACTGATTTTGTTTCAGGTTGAGTAAATTAGTGCAGTCCGCTTTGTGAATACTCACGCCACGTCCTTGAGTAATAAAACCGACAATTGGGTCGCCCGGTACAGGATGACAGCACGGCGCCAGTGAACTTAGCAGCTTGCCGACACCATGAATATACACATCGCTGCCATCAATCGGTTTAGACGGAACTGCAGGCAATAAACTTAATTGCTGATCTTGTTCATTATCTTGCTGCAATTGTTTTTGCGCGTGATGAATCACTTGCGAGATACGCACTGTGCCGGCACCGAGTGCCGCATACAAGTCATCAAGATGTTTGAAGTTCAGATCCTGTGTGAGCTGATGTACATCGATGTTATTAAAACCAATGCGTTTTAATTCCGGCTCAAGTATACCTTTACCGTCAATCACGTTTTGATCTCGTGCTTGGTTCTTAAACCAAGAAGCGACTTTGGCACGCGCTCGTGTGGTATTCACATAGCCGTTTTCTGGGTTTAACCAATCACGGGATGGGTGCGCATCACGGCTGGTAAGAATTTCTATTTGCTCACCGGTTTTTACTTTATACGTAAGCGGTACGATACGACCATTCACCTTAGCACCACGACAGCGGTGGCCAATTTCGGTGTGCACGCGATACGCAAAATCAATGGGTGTGGATTCTGGTTGCAAGTCCACCACGTGACCATCGGGAGTAAAAACATAAACACGATCCGGCGTGACATCTTGACGCAGGCTTCCCATTAAATCGTTAATGTCGCCTAACTCGTCATGCCACTCTAATACTTGGCGCAACCAAGAGATTTTTTCTTCGTAGCCGTTATCTTTGCCGTTAACGTCTGTGCCTTTATATAGCCAGTGTGCACACACACCCAGTTCAGCATCGTCGTGCATGTCAAAGGTTCGAATCTGCACTTCTAATACTTTGCCTTCCGGCCCGATTACCGCCGTATGTAACGAGCGATATCCGTTTTCTTTAGGGTTAGCGATATAGTCATCAAACTCGTGGGGGATGTGACGCCAAAAGGTATGGGTAATACCTAATGCGGCATAACAGTCTTTGATTTCCGGCACCAAAATACGCACCGCACGAATGTCATACACTTCTGAGAAGTCGATATTCTTGCGCTGCATTTTTCGCCAAATACTATAAATGTGTTTAGCGCGGCCTTGAATATCACATTCGATGCCCGCCCCTTCGATGGCGTTCTTTAAGGTCTCCACCACATTGTCTATGTATTGCTGACGACCTAAGCGTTTTTCATCTAATAATGTGGCAATTTTTTTGTATGCATCTGGCTCTAGGTAGCGGAAGCTAAGATCTTCTAATTCCCATTTAATTTGACCAATACCTAAACGGTGCGCCAATGGTGCATAGATGTCGAACACCTCACGGGCCACTTTCATGCGGCGTTCTTCGCTGGCATTTTTTACTGCACGAATCACACTGGTTCGCTCAGCCAGTTTGATCAAAGGCACACGTACGTCATCAATCATGGCCACCAGCATTTTTCGCATGTGCTCCACTTGCGCTTCGCTCTGACCTAACACTTTTAGTTTGGACGCGCTTTGTGCTTGTGTGATGGCAGCCATTTTTAGAACACCATCGATGAGCTTGGCAATTTCTTCACCAAACTGACGCACCACATGATTTAACGCTAGACGCCCTTCACGCACCGGACGGTACAGAATAGCCGCCATGATACTGGCTTGATCCATGTGCAACTCGGCAAGCACCTGGGTCATTTCGGTGGCGATTTGTAAGCTGGAAATATCCGCATTCCACTGCTCTTTATTGGCAATGGCTTGGGATTCAAACGTTTGGGCAATATCGCAAGCGTGTCGCAGTAAATCGACATCTTTAATTTCCACTTGCTGGGTTAAGTTATCAATCCAAGCGTCAACGTTCACTTGGCCGTCGACCACTAAATGATCATCGCGAACTTTAACCATAATCTAATCCTTTACAAACAACGCCATGGATTCCACATGTTTAGTCTGTGGGAACATATCCATCACGGTGATTTTTTCAATTCTAAATCCTGCATCGAGCAAGGCTTGGGCATCGCGAACTAATGAGCTTGGCTCGCACGCCACATATAAAATTCTCGCCGTTTGTTTACTCAGCCATGGCATCAGTGTCGCGGCACCGGTACGCGGCGGGTCTAACAAAATGGCGTCCGCTTTTGGCAAGCGGAATAACAATTCTTCATCATCTAAATTCAACGCCATGGCGTTAATGTTATTCATGTCATGACGCTGCGCATTATATTCGATGCGCTCCACCATAGGGCCAACCCCTTCCACGGCTAACACGGTTTTGGCTTGCTTGGCCAAGGGCAAACTGAAATTGCCAATGCCTGCAAATAAATCCAATAAGGTTTCATTGGGTTGCAATTGCAACCACTCTTTAGCGCGATTCACCATGGCTTGGTTAACGCCGCCATTGCCCTGAATAAAGTCTTTCACTTGAAACGCTAAATCCATTTCGCTGACGGTATAGGTTAAAACGGGTTCGCTTTCTGGATACAAACATTCAAGCGTGTCATTGCCTTCTAAATACAAATTACATGCCTGTATTTGCGCCATGTCTTGCAACACAGCTTGATCCGTTGAATCTAAGGGTTTGAGATGACGTAACACCACCACAGGCCCCTGATCACTGCTGATTAATTCAATTTGAGTAATAACCGACTTATTCGCTAACGCACTGATGGCGGTATGCAAAGGCTGGATCAATGCACTTAATTGAGGCTCAAGCACAGGGCAAAGATCGATAGCGGTGAGGTGACTATTTCCTTCTTCACGAAAGCCTATGATGATTTCATCTTGTTGCTTGCGATAACGCACACCTAGACGAGCACGACGGCGATAACCAAAGCCTTCGCTTAATATGGGGGTCTGCCAAGGCAAGTCTTCAAGTTTCAAATGCCGTTGCAGTTGCTGTTGTAAATTGTCTTGCTTGTATTTGATTTGCTCGGATGTAGCGAGGTGCTGTAACTGACAAGCGCCACAACGCTCAAAATGAGGACAAGTGGGGTTAACTCGATGAGGACTGGCTTGCTGAATGGCAATGAGCTGGCCTTGATTAAAACTGCGCTGTTGTTTAACCAAGCGAGTGGACACCGTCTCTCCGGGTAATGCTCCAGGCACAAACACCACTTTTTGTTCATGGCGGCCTACTCCGTGAGCTTCATGGGTTAGGCCATGAATCTCGATGTCCAGCTCTGGCGCTTTTTCTGTGCGTTTCGCTGACTTTCTTCCATTGCGCACAATTGCCACAATCGTCTTCCTAATAAAACTTGAGGCCATAATGGCCTCAAATACTTCAAATTCAATGTTTTGGCTATTTTACGCCATCACACTGTAAAAAGGCAGGCCAGCTTAACCCAATTCCCTAGGTTGCGCATTTACCAAATAAGCCAACTTTGACTTGGATTTAGGCCGGATTAAACACCCCAGTCGATAAGTAGCGATCACCACGGTCACAGATAATGGCCACGATAATGGCATTCTCGACTTGCTCATTCAGGCGCAGCGCACCCGCCACGGCACCGCCGGAACTGACGCCACAGAAGATGCCTTCTTCACGGGCTAAAGCGCGCATGGTGTCTTCGGCTTCTTGTTGCTCGATATCCATAACCGTATCCACACGACTAGCATCGAAGATGGATGGTAAATACGCCTCAGGCCAACGGCGAATCCCAGGAATCGACGAGCCTTCTTTAGGCTGCAGACCCACAATTTGGATATCTGGATTCTGCTCTTTAAGGTACCGACTGGTGCCCATGATGGTGCCAGTCGTGCCCATTGAGCTAACAAAGTGGGTCACCTTACCTTTTGTATCTTGCCAGATTTCAGGGCCGGTACCTTCATAATGGGCAATGGGGTTATCGGCATTGGCAAATTGATCCAGTACCTTGCCCTTGCCCTGCTCTTGCATTTGCAGAGCAAGATCACGGGCATATTCCATGCCCTGCTCTTTTGTCACCAAAATCAGCTCAGCTCCATAAGCTTCCATGGCCCAACGACGCTCCATGCTTAGGTTATCTGGCATGATTAATACCATTTTGTAACCCATGATGGCTGCTGCCATGGCCAAAGCGATGCCAGTGTTGCCACTAGTGGCCTCAATTAAGGTATCACCAGGTTGAATATCACCACGGGATTGAGCCCGTTGAATCATGCTAAGAGCTGGACGATCTTTTACCGAGCCTGCGGGATTATTGCCTTCCAGCTTAAGTAATAGGGTGTTGCTGGTGTGCGTCCCTAGACGTTGCAGGCGAACCAGAGGTGTATGGCCAATAAAGTCGGCAATCGTTGGAAAATCCATATATGCAGTCACTTATATAACAATCTGGGCGAATAATACGCCCAATTATAGCGTTTTAGTAATATCAAAAGGCAATTTGCTTATATCTTTGTCGGCAATCTCTACCACTGAACACTCTTTAGGCAAATGCTGTTAGAATAGCCCACCTCTAAAAATAAGTACGGCAGCACATGAATTACTGGGGCATTCAAAAACACATCCTTTGGCTAACCTTGCTTCCCTGTTTATTAACAGCGTTGGCACTCGGTGGTTACTTTACTTGGGATCAACACCAAGAATTAAAACGCCACGCCAATGAGCAAGCCCAGTTATTAAGCCAACAATTAGCCGTTGAAGGGGCTGATTTATTTACCCACCCGGGTGCCGAAGCTCAAGCCAAATTACAACAGTATTTAAACCTGACTCATATTCGCAGTATTGCGCTATTAGACAGCGAACAAGTGCCACTTATGCAAGTGGGCCCTGACATGTATCCGTCCTCATCAAAACGAATTATTGAACATGGCATTCATCGTTTACATACGCCGCATAGTATTCGCCTTCTCACTCCGGTATTTGATAATCGCAGCCAATTAAACAGTTTGTTATTAGGCTGGATTGAATTTGAATTTCAGACCAATGAGCAGCAACTGCTGCTATATAAGTCGTTATTCAGCAGCGTGTTACTCATTCTTGCCTGCTGTTTATTAGCGCTTTACCTTTCCTATCGCACCAGTGCCCGCATCACTGTGCCCCTGCAACACGTGAGCAACACCTTAAACGAATTGGAATCCGGCAACCTTGAAGCGCGAATTCAATTAACCAATCATGCGGAATTCAATGAATTATCCAGTGGTATTAATGCCATGGCGGCCAGCTTGCAACAGGCCCAACAAGAGCTACAAGACAGTGTTGAGCAAGCCACCGAAGATTTAAAAAGCACACTTGAAGCCATGGAAGTGCAAAACATCGAACTGAATTTTGCTCGTCGCTCGGCACTAGAAGCCAGTAAAACCAAATCTGAATTCTTGGCCAACATGAGTCATGAAATCCGTACACCGCTAAACGGTATTTTAGGCTTTAGCAAACTGTTAGAAAAAACACGTTTAAATAAACGTCAACAAGAATATCTCAATACGATAGAGGCCTCTTCTTCCAGCTTACTCTCCATCATCAACGACATTTTAGACTTTTCTAAAATTGAAGCGGGTAAATTAGTACTGGATAGTGTGCCAGTAAATTTAAGAGATCTATGTGATGACGTGTTAACCATGCTGGCACCAGAAGCGCATAAGAAGAACATCGAACTTGCCGCCATGGTGTATCAAGACGTGCCTATGGATATCATGGGTGATCCGACTCGTTTAAAACAAGTGCTCACCAACCTTGTGAACAATGCCATTAAATTTACCGAAAGCGGTTCGGTGATTGTGCGCATCATGCTCGAAGAACACATTAACAATAAAGTGGCCTTGAAGTTTACGATCACCGATACCGGCATTGGCTTAAGCGACGCTCAGCAAAATAATTTATTTAAAGCCTTTAGCCAAGGCGACACTTCAACAACACGTCGCTTTGGCGGTACTGGACTTGGTTTAGTGATTTCCAAACACATTGTGAGTCATATGCAAGGTGAGATTGGTTTAACCAGTCAATTAGGCGCAGGATCACAATTTTGGTTTACAGGGCAATTTGAACCCTGCGAAGTGGAAGCCGAAGTTTGGGATGATGCCCCTTGGTTTGATAAAAATGCTTATATCTTCTGCTCATTGGATACCACCAACCAAGTGTTACGCCACCAATTAACCGCGATTGGTTTTAATGTGCAATCCTTCAATAGCTTGCAGCAATTACAGGATGCGCAGCAACATCACCCTGCTGATGTATGTCTAGTGGATGTGAATTCCAGTACCGATGCTCAACTCATGGAGCAGGTGCAACGCAGCACAGACGTTATTGCTCTACTGAACAACAATGAAAGCCACAGCTTGGATGTTCTACAAAATCTTAACCTTGAACATCGATTAGTTTGCCCTGTATCCACTCGACGTTTGGTCCACGTGATACATGACATTTTCACTGACACTCAGCAAAGTCATTTAAATTTTGTCGGCAATAATCCGGCGCCGTTGAAAATTTTAGCCGTGGATGACAACCAACCAAACTTGGAACTATTAAGCACCTGGTTGGGTGATTTAAATATTGAAGTGGTAAGCGCATCCGGCGGACTGCAAGCAGTTGAGTTCGCTAACCATGAAGCATTTGATCTGATTTTCATGGATATTCAAATGCCAGATCTAGATGGTTTGTCCGCCACGAAAAGAATTCGCAAAATTGCGCAACACCAAACCACACCGATCATTGCTTTAACTGCTCACGCCTTGCCCACAGAACGAAAACAGTTATTACAAAATGGTTTTGATGATTACCTCACCAAACCTATTAGCGAAGAACAATTAATTCACACCTTAATGAAATGGACGCATTACCAAGGATTTAATTATCCAAAAACCCGCGTGCAAGAAAACATTGAAGAAACAAATGAACAAGATGGCAATGCCGTCATTAATTGGCAGCTCAGCTTAAAGCTAGCAGGCGGTAAAGAAGATCTTGCCCATAAAATGTTAAACGGTTTAATTGAAGAGTTAAGCGCTATTAAGCCTTTAATCAAACACACGAAAACGGATGAACTCATCGAGCCAATTCATAAACTCCACGGTTTATGCAAATACGTAGGCGCAGAATACTTGCTGCGTTGCGTAGAAGGAGCCGAGATGTGTTTAAAAACGCACTGTGAACAATGGCCGCAATACCAACAAGAATTATTGGTGGCCATAGAAGAAGTGATGCAATGGCAACAGCAAAATATGCTGCCGTTGCAAGAAACGACCAAAGCCGAAACAGAATTCGTAAGCAGTTAAATGATGGTACAAAACGCCACGCAATAGTGGCGTTCATCACTCAGGCTTATAAGCACTTTGTGCCCACCTAATTC
>JABXIK010000104.1 GCA_013373125.1 Gammaproteobacteria bacterium
GCGCAGTCCCGTTGGTATTGGTGGATTTCAGCCTGCTGTGCAAATTTATAGCTCCAGTCTGCTTTGGGTGCAAAAGAGTAAGAATATAAGTGCGACGGTACATCGCAAGCTGCTCCTGGATACGTGTTGTCACGCCAGCAACCGCCTAGGTCTGAGGCTTTTTCCCATATCTCAAAGTCCAACTCTTGGATTTGCTTTAAACGGATACCCATGCCCAAGCCACCAAAGCCTGCCCCAATGATGAGATAGCGGATGTGTTTCATGTGACGCACCTAATGTTCATATCATTCAGTTACTTTACGACCCTTCATTAAAAAGAGCCATGTCATAACACGTCTAATGATCAAATTTATATGGCTTGGTGAATGGGGGGTGAATGGTTGTGGTTGTTGCGTTCTGTGGGATATGACGGAATGCGGGCCAATGTTGCGATTGATTATTGAGCAATATTTAAGGTGAATTGAGCTTAACCTGAATGGTCTTCATGTTGAGCTTGAGTGGACATCGCTTTCTGTGGCTTTCGTACTTCGTTATAATTCGCGCCATTTTGATAGATTTAGGTGCTCTAATGGCTGGTTCAGTGGTACAGGAACTCAAATCCATATTAGAAAAACGTATCATGGTGCTCGATGGCGCCATGGGTACGTCCATTCAAGGTTATAAATTAGACGAAGCGGATTTCCGTAAAGGGCATTTTGAGGATCACCCGAGTCCGTTAAAAGGCAATAATGACCTTTTATCCATAACACGCCCAGATATCATTGAAGAAATTCACGACAGTTACTTCGCCATAGGTGCTGACTTTGCCTCCACCAATGCGTTTAGCGGCACCACCATCGCGCAAGCGGATTACAACCTAGAGAACGCCGTTTATCAGATCAACTATGAATCGGCTCAATGCGCTCGCCGTTCTGCGGATCGTTGGACTGCAAAAACGCCGGACCAGCCTCGCTATGTAGTAGGTTGCCTTGGCCCAACCAACCGTACAGCCTCTATTTCTCCGGATGTGAATGACCCTGGCAAGCGGCTGGTCACCTTTGATGAGCTGGTAACGGCTTATCGTCAAGCAGCTGATGCGCTAATTGATGGCGGTACTGACATCATCATGATTGAAACCGTTTTCGATACGTTAAATGCGAAAGCTGCGTTATTTGCTGTTATTCAAATGAAAGAAGAGCGTCAACTGGATACACCAGTGATGATTTCCGGCACCATCACAGATGCCAGTGGCCGTACTCTTTCTGGTCAAACTGCAGAAGCATTTTGGATATCGTTAATGCACGGTGGTTTGATGAGTATTGGTTTGAACTGTGCGCTGGGTGCAAAAGACATGCTGCCACACATTAAGCTGTTAGATAAAAATGCCACCTGTTTGATTTCGGCTCACCCTAATGCCGGTCTACCAAATGAATTTGGTGAGTATGATGAAACCCCAGAACAAATGGCGGAACAAGTTCGCCCATTCTTAAGCGAAGGCCACGTTAATATCATTGGTGGTTGTTGTGGTACCACACCTGCGCATATTGCAGCGTTGAAAAAACTAGCGGATGAATATTCGCCACGTCCAATTCCTGAAAATTTTCATGCACTCGATGCAACACCAAAGGGAGATAAGTAATGCGTTACTCTCATGACAATGTGCCTGATATGGTGTTGAGCGGTTTAGAGCCATTAGTGGTTAATAAAACAACCGGTTTCGTGAACGTAGGCGAGCGCTCAAACGTAACGGGTTCGCGTAAATTTGCACGTTTAATTCAAGAAGAAAATTACGAAGAAGCCATTGATATCGCGCGTACCCAAGTAGAAGATGGCGCACAAATTATTGATATCAACATGGATGACGCTATGTTAGATGGCGTCGCCGCCATGAAGCGTTACTTGAATTTATTGGCGGCGGAGCCGGATGTGGCCCGTGTCCCTTTTATGATCGATTCATCCAAGTGGGAGATCATTGAAGAGGGCCTTAAGTGTGTGCAAGGGAAGGCCATAGTGAATTCGATTTCTCTTAAAGAAGGGGAAGAGAAGTTCATCGAGCAAGCCAAGCGCATAAATATGTATGGTGCAGCCGTTGTGGTGATGGCGTTTGATGAAAAAGGTCAAGCGGATACGTATGAGCGTCGTATCGAAATTTGTAAGCGTTCTTACGACATATTAGTAGATGAATGCAATTTCCCACCGCAAGATATCGTGTTTGACCCAAACATCTTCCCAGTGGCCACGGGTATCCCTGAGCACGATAACTATTGTGTGGATTTTTTCGCTGCTACTAAATGGATTAAAGAAAACTTGCCAGGTGCTAAAGTGTCTGGTGGTGTTTCCAATATGTCGTTCTCGTTCCGCGGTAATGACATTGTGCGCGAGGCCATGCATTCGGTGTTTTTATATCACGCTATCAAAGATGGTATGGATATGGGTATCGTGAATGCGGGCATGTTAACCATTTACGATGATATTCCAAAAGATTTATTAGAGCATGTTGAAGACGTGGTGCTGAATCGCCGTGAAGATGCCGCTGAGCGATTAGTTGAATTTGCTGAAGGCCTAAAAGGTCAAAGTGTCGAAGAGAAAGAAAACGACAAACTTAAATGGCGCGAAGGTACATTACAAGAGCGAATTACACATGCGCTAGTAAAAGGTATTACCGAATTTATCGAAGAAGACGCAGAAGAAGCACGTCAGCAAGCTAATAAGCCCATTGAGGTGATTGAAGGCCCATTAATGGTGGGCATGAATGTCGTCGGTGACTTGTTCGGTGCGGGAAAAATGTTTTTACCCCAAGTGGTAAAAAGTGCCCGTGTTATGAAAAAGGCCGTTGCCTATTTGTTGCCATTCATTGAAGAAGAAAAATTAAAATCCGGTAACCAAAGCCAAAATAATGGTGTGATCATTATGGCTACGGTAAAGGGTGATGTGCATGATATCGGTAAGAACATTGTAGGTGTTGTATTAAGTTGTAATAACTATGAAGTGATCGATTTAGGTGTGATGGTGCCACCTGAAGATATTTTGGACGCCGCTGAAAAACACAATGCTGACATTATAGGTTTGTCTGGATTGATTACACCGTCTCTAGATGAGATGGTGACCATTGCGCAAATGATGCAGCAGCGCGGTATGACTCAGCCGTTATTGATTGGTGGTGCGACAACATCAAAAGTGCATACGGCTGTTAAGATTGAACCTGAGTATGATGGTGTGACGGCACACGTTTTAGATGCGTCTAAATCTGTGCCAGTTGCCAGTGCTTTATTGAGTAAAACAGAAAATACGTTTGTTCAAGAATTACGTGAAGAATACCAAGCGGCGCGCGATAAAAATGCGAAAAAACGTGGCCAAAAAGCCTTCGCTGCATTGGATGTCATTCGTCAAAATACCAGTGGTTTAGATTGGAAAGCGTATGAACCTGTTGCACCGAAGCAATTGGGTAATCAAACCATTAAGGATTATCCATTAGAAAAAATTCGCGAGCATTTCGATTGGACGCCTTTCTTTATCACTTGGGAATTGCATGGTAAGTACCCAGGCATTTTAGAAGATAAAGTGGTGGGTAAAGAAGCCACAAAATTGTTTAATGATGCCAATGCCATGTTGGATCAAATCATTGCAGATAAATCTCTACAGTGTCATGCCGTGTTTGGTTTATATCCAGCTGCGGGTGTAGCAGGGGATGATACTGAAATTTATAGTGATGAGTCTCGTAATCAGGTGAAAGCGACTTTACATCACTTACGTCAACAAACAGCCCGTCCAGCTGAACGTCCTTATCGTTCATTGGCGGATTTCGTTGCACCAAAAGAAACGGGTGTGAACGACTACATGGGTGCGTTTGTGGTGACGTGTCAGGGTGCAGAAGCCCTTGCCAAAACTTACGAAGATAAGCTTGATGATTACAATGCCATTATGGTGAAAGCGCTGGCGGATCGTTTTGCAGAGGCCTTTGCTGAAGTGTTGCATCAAGAAGTGCGTAAAGATTACTGGGGTTACTCGGCATCAGAGAGCTTTACCAATGACGAATTAATTGCAGAAAAATATCAAGGCATTCGTCCTGCGCCAGGTTATCCTGCTTGTCCTGAACATAGTGAAAAAACCACTTTGTTTAGCTTGCTCGATGCCACAAAAGAAATTGGTTGTGAATTAACGGATAGCTTTGCTATGTATCCGGCATCTTCTGTGAGTGGATGGTATTTTGCTCACCCACAAGCCCGTTACTTTGCGCTTGGTAAGATCGATAAAGATCAAGTACTAGAGTATGCCGATAAGAAAGGTTGGGATTTGAAAACCGCTGAACGTTGGTTGCGTCCTACACTTGGATATGATGATTAAGCAAACGCTTAGTCGATTCATGTTAAATAAAAAGGTTGACCAGAAATGGTCAACCTTTTTATTTGTTTACTATCCAATGAATTTAGAATTTACCAACGACTTTTACACTGCCTCCGGCAGAGCCTGCTGGTACAAATCCAATTAAATTTGGATTGGCAGAAATAAGTTTGACCATTTCTGCTGCGCTATCTATTTGTCGTGGAGGGGTGCCTTTACCAGTAAATACCATTTTTGCCCAATACGCTTTTAATTGTTTTGGGGTTTTTGATAATACTTTCTCAGTGAATTCCGCTTCCTCCGGGCTACCTTCTTTTGCGCTAATGGCAACGGCTTCGCCTCCATTTGGGAAGGCGCGAGTTTTACCTAGGTAAATACGTTGTATGGCATCTTGATCTAATGTTGAGTTATTAGATGGATGGACAATCACTTCAACTTCGGCTGATGCTAATGCGGATAGCAACATAGAAGAGACAAGAACGAATGAGCTAACTAAATATTTCATGACTCTTCCTCCTAAAACATAGTTTCAACAGCAAATTTTAAAACCGTTGCTTTTTTCTCTTCAGAAGTTGAAGCAACGAGTGCATCCTGAACACGATCTTCAGTGTATAGATCTAAATCGATTTTTAATGCTGTGCTGACGCCAATGTCTTTTCGAACGCCTAAGGTGATAGTGGAGCTTTCGCCATTTCCAAGGAATCTAGCTGTGCTGTTTACAGTGGTACCATTAGCAGCACCACCTCCTGCAACTCCAAGGTCTAGTGCGTCTGTGGAAGCAGCATAAGATTTTTCTTCGGCTTTTCTCATTCCATATGTAAGGTGATAGGTGTAGTCACCCATTAGATAGCTAACGCCTAAATATCCACCTGCAGTGTCTGCAAACACAGAATCTTTAATTTCTACAATGCTATATTCGGAGTAAATGCCAAAATCACCAAAGGTGCCTTTGTAGCCAACCCCTAAGAAAAAGCCGTAATCGCCATTAATTAATACTTTGTCACCGTCACCACCACTAGCATCAGCGGCAGCAGCAAGGCCAGCAGCAGCTGTGGCTGGTACATATACATCAGCTTGAGCATAGGCGGCAGTGAATTCGTGATTGCCAATGATCGTGGTCCAATTTATAGCGATTAAGTTCTCTAAAGAACTTTGTACGTCTTCTTGTCCAAGCACTAATATGCCTTGATAGGTACCTACCGCTAAATTTAATGAGTGTTCCATGCCCATGCCTTCAAAGTTTTGCTGATAGCCAATACCGTCCATATTCGAGAAGGTTAAGCTGTACATGGATTCTGGTGGTGTAATCCAGTGATAGGCATATCCCACATCTAGATAATCTGAATATTTATAGAAAGGAATGCGCAGGCGGCCAAATTTTAATTTTGAAGAACTGCCTATGTTGAAATCGAAATAAGCCCAGTCGTAGTTTAATTGGAAGCCTTCAGCCGAGTCGCCTCTAGCCATGGTTTGACCAACGAACCGCATACCGTCGCCTAAATCGGCGCTCCATTGTAAGGCTACTTTTGAGTCTTGCAGATTATCAACGGTACGATCGTTGTATCCGGATTGTTCATCTTCTTCGAAATCAATACCCGTGACGACAGATGCAAATCCATTGATTTGCACCTCAGCCATGGCGGAACTTATGGCGAAAATGCTCGCCAAAAATACGAATAGGATTCTTTGTAGCATGGTGGTTTCTCCATTTATACGTACCTTTAGTAAAGACTATTTAGTGGTTTATTCAATTTCTTAGGCTTTCTTGAAGTGCGTCAATTTTGATGATTGCGTTTTAAGATCAGAGTATTAGTCTATGGGTTTTTAGGAGGGCGGTATGTCAGAGCATTGTGATAGCGAAAAAGAGAAAGCAAAAAGCAGCTGTTGTTCTAAAGACAAGCCCAGCGAACCCATTACCAGTAGTTGTTGTGCTTCAGGTGGCGAAGCCGCAAACAAAGATGAGGTTGTTAGCAGTTGTTGTGGTAGCGCTAAAGTAGAAGAAGCCGAAGCAGCTTCATGTTGTGCGCCCAAGCAATCATTTGATTGGATTATGTGGGGCTCCTTTGTGTTCGTCAGTGTGTTTTATCTGACTTATCTTGTTTTGGGTACAGATGTACATGGAGTTTTAGGGGAAACCTTAGCCACAATGTCCCATACCAGTTTTGAAATGATGAACACCATGTGGTGGGGGATTATTCTGGGTGCATTTGCTGTTGGTGTGCTTGGGCGAATTCCAAATCAAATGGTGATGGCGGTACTAGGGCGCCCAGGTTCTAAACGTGGAGTCTTTCGCGCGACCATGGCAGGTCTGCTGTTGGATTTGTGTAATCACGGCATTCTTATGGTAGGCATGGGATTGTATCGCAAGGGTGCGAGTTTAGGGCAGGTGATGGCCTTTTTGATCGCCAGTCCTTGGAATTCATTCACTCTAACTCTCATTTTGATTGCGCTCATAGGTTTGCCTTACACCTTGTTATTCATAGTGTGCTCCATGGTGATAGCCTGGATCAGCGGATGGCTATTCGATGGTTTGGTGAATAAAGGGGTGTTGCCAGCGAATCCAGTGCAGGCTGAAGTGGATGAAAATTACCGAGTCTGGCCAGAATTGAAATCTCAAATGTCGACCAAGCATTTCACCCCTGGCAACCTTGTTTCTATGTTCTGGCAGGGTTTAAAAGAATCAAAAATGGTGGTGCGCTGGGTGCTATTTGGTGTGGTAATGCTCGCATTGATTCGTGCTTTTGTGGACCCTGAGCAATTTGGAGTGTGGTTTGGAGCCTCCATTGGTGGTCTGTTGTTAACACTTCTAGCGACTACGATTATTGAAGTGTGTTCTGAAGGCTCTTCTCCCATCGCAGCAGACTTGGTGAATCAAGCGAAGGCGCCGGGGAACGGTTTTGTGTTCTTAATGGCAGGAGCCGCAACCGATTACACTGAGATCATGGCGCTGAAAGATACGACTCATAGCTGGAAGATCGCGTTATTCTTACCGCTCGTCACTGTACCTCAGGTAGTTTTAATTGGCTGGTTAATGAATGTATATGGGTAAAAACAACTAGCATGAAAAAGGCGACCTAAGGTCGCCTTTTTCAATTTGTCCTACAGACTATTCATCAACCCAAACCCAGCGCAATAGCTCGCCAAAATCATCATATATTGGCTTTTTCTGTGGGCGTTTTTTGGGTTGTGCGTTTGCTTTCTTTTGCTTGCGGGAGTCCAAGGTTTGCAGTGCGTTACGTGCATCGGTTCGCGTTGCCGCTTTTTCTGTGAATAGAGCAGGGATCAAGGCTTGAGCTGGATTTTCACGTCCGCTCACGCCTTGAGGCACGGTATCCACCTGTCCGCCTTTTGACAGGAATTGCTCAATTTGATGTTTAAGTTGAGCACGCTTTTCAGCCTTGGTGAGCGGTGGAGTCACAGCTTACGCCTTGCTGTTTTGATACAGCTGGTTTGGGTCTTGGATTGGGTCGCTATTAATGGTGAGTCCATCAACCTTAATCTCGTTGTAAAAGCAGTCGCGACGGCCAGTATGACAGGCTGCGCCTTTTTGATCTACTTTTAGCAGCAAGGTATCGCCGTCACAATCCGCGGCCATGCTGACCAAGGTTTGCTGGTTGCCAGAGCTTTCACCTTTGCGCCAATAGCTGTTACGTGAACGAGACCAGTAGCAGACTTGCCCGGTTTTTAAGGTTTCTTCAATAGAAGCGCGATTCATCCATGCCATCATCAGTACTTCACCGGTTTCGTGCTGTTGCGCAATAGCTGGAATCAATCCGGCTTCATTGTAGGTGAGGTTGTTCAGGGCGTCTTCAAGTGACAGTGCGCTGCCTTGGCTTTGTTTTTCCAGTTGTTTAAACACATCACTCATAAGTGGCAATGGCTCCTTTGCCAATTCCTTCAAAGGCTTTAACGGTGACACTGCGACCGGATGCGGACAAGGTTTGCGCAATGTGGTTAGCGATTTGCTCAACCGTGGTGTCGGTTTCAATGTCGTAACAGGCTGCTTTTGGCAGCGTTAGGCTGAAATCACCTTGGGGGGCAGTGTAGCGATAGTGGTTGTGCTCAATGCCTTCAATGGTGGTTTGATTGTGTAAATCTTCTAGGGTGCCAATGTAGATGTCTTGCCATTGTTGTGCCCAGTTTTTTTCCATCTCGGGTTGGCGTGTACCGTTCACAAAGATTTCAATTTTAGAACGATGGCCATGGGCAATACGCTGGCAGTTGCCATTGTGCTTTTTCAAACCATGGCTGTAGTGGTAATAAGCACCACCAATTAATTCGGTGTTAAGGGAAACATGTAGTTGATCGATGTCACCCGGAATGGTGTTGTTCAATTCAGACTCTAACCAAGCGGATACCGAAGTTGGGTTGATTTCTTGGCAATCAATGAAGCAAAACGCCTCATCCGGTGCGCTACAAATGAATTCACCACCCATTGGGTGAGGGAAGCGCACTGTGGTTAGACTCTCGTGCTGGCTGATGTGCATGCCCGGCATTTGTGTGGGAACCACTAGGCGATGGTCGATGAAGTCATCTAACCAATCCTTTGCACAGCGTTTTACAACTCCAAAGTCGCAGATCATGCTTTGTTGGTCGAGGTTACCCGTTAACATGATGCCAGCCATCCACGACTCGCCCACAAGGCCGCGCTTAGCATCTAAGAAAGAGACATCAACATTGGTAAGGTTTTCAACAAAAAGTTTCACCAGGGGTACTCGACTAAAAAAGTGGATCGATTCTATAACATTGTAGTTGGCTTTGCATGGCAAAGGGTATTGGAAATTGGGCAGCTAGGCTGCCCAATGAGACTAGCGAGACAGAAGGGGCTCGTAGCCGTCGACAATGCCTTTGGTTGCGATAGCAACAGCATCGTGGGCATGTAGACTTTCTAGATGCTCGATACGCAACCAGAAGTCTTTGAACATGTTTTCATTTTGGTTCAGAGCGTTTTTCACACGACGAGCAGCGTCTTCACAGAACATTAAGTTGTGACCATTCAAACGCGCAAATTCTTGCTCGTCTTCACGCTTAACCGCTGTTTGTACTGGGGTTTGTAGCGCATCTTCAATCACACCAATGATGTCTGTGATTGGGAAGTCTTCAATGTTGTCACCCAGCTTAACCCAAACCTTAGCAATGCTGCGTTGGCTATGAGGGGTAGCAAAGGTGCCTTTTTCGCTGCGTAACCAAGCTTCTACTTCTTCAGGTGTAATAGAGGCTTTGTCGCCAAAGTCTTTACTGAACTGCTGTTGGATCAATTGGCGAGCCAAAGCCGCAGAACAAGGGCAAGTAGAGGAATATGGCACATGAATGCCTAGTTCAAGATTCACCTTACCATCTTTTAATGTTGCGCGAATTTCAGTTGGGTAGTCTTTCCAGCCAGAGAACTGACTTTTAAGGGCCTTACGTTGAATCACATAATCAAACTGGAAATTCAGAGTCGCTTGGTCGCTGATGTCTTCATGGCTATCTAGCATGTGTGCTAGGAATTCACGCAGGTTAGCGGCGCTTAATACTTGGTTGTCAGAGAACTCAGACAGTAATAAATACAGACGAGACATATGAATGCCTTTTACGTCTGGATTACAGATGTTGACGTAAGTTTGTACGAAGGCATTCACCTTGTTGGTGCCAATGTCAGCATCTTTGATATTCAAAGGCAGGGCGATACGATTCATGCCCACCCAGTTAAGGGTTCCGTTAATTTGTGGGGCTTGGCTGGCCGCCACGTCGGGCATTTCGCTTGGGCGCTTTTCGGTCATAGGAACAATTCTTCGGGCCACAATAAAAATAAGGCGGCTATATTAGCGGATAGGGCAAGTTGAGACAATGAAACCCGACTGTTTTAGTCGGGTTTTAATGGAACAAACCGTTGCTATCACAGGGTTTTGGTTTGGATTAGCTCGATACTGTAGTTATCAGGGTCCTTCACAAAGGCAATGTGGGTAGTCCCGCCTTTTACAGGCCCTGGCTCGCGACTAATGGTGCCGCCAGCGGCTTTAATGGCATCACAGGTTTGATAAATATCATCACAACCAATGGCAATATGACCGTAGCCTGTGCCTAGGTCGTACTCTTTAGTATCCCAGTTATAGGTTAGCTCAATGACAGCGCCATCTTCTTCGCTGCCATAGCCAAGGAAAGCTAGGCTATAGCGGTATTCCTCGTTATCCCGTTGACGGATAAGCTGCATTCCTAGCACTTGAGTGTAAAAGTTGATGGATTTTTGTAAATCGCCCACGCGGAGCATGGTGTGAAGGATGCGCATCTATCACCTCGAATTAATCGATTTCTTTCTGTTTGTATTCACACAAATCTTCAATCAGACAGCTGCCGCATTTGGGTTTGCGAGCTGTACACACATATCGTCCATGTAAGATTAGCCAATGATGAGCATCCATTAAAAATTCTTGGGGCACTAAACGCATTAGGCGCTTTTCAACCTCTAATACATCCTTGCCTGGGGCAATTTTCGTGCGATTTGAAACGCGAAAAATATGCGTGTCCACTGCCATGGCGATTTGTTTGAATGCTGTATTTAATACGACGTTGGCCGTCTTTCGGCCCACACCGGGAAGCTCTTCTAATTCTTCGCGGGTTTGGGGGACCACTGAGTTGTGTTTGTCCATGAGGATCTTACACATCTTGATGACATTTTTGGCTTTGCTATTAAATAACCCAATGGTCTTAATGTATTCCTTGAGACCTTCTTCACCAAGGGCGTAAATACTTTCAGGGGTGTTGGCCACAGGAAATAATTTGCGTGTGGCCTTGTTGACGCTGACATCCGTTGCCTGTGCCGAAAGTGCAACGGCCACAACAAGTTCAAATGGAGACGAGTATTCCAGTTCGGTCTCTGGGTTTGGATTGTTATCCCTTAAGCGCGCAAATATTTCTGTGCGTTTATCTTTATTCATGTTTAAACGATTTTACCGGTTACGCGGACTCGTTTAGATCCAGCAATAACCGGTTCTTTTTTGCGGTCTTGCGCGTCTTTAATTTTGCCATCGATAATGTTTTTAAGTGCGATCAATAGGCCCATTCCAACAAAGGCCCCTGGTGGCAAAATGGCAAATAGGAAGTCGGTGTACTCATGAAAGATTTCAATTTTCCAGCTAGCGGCGCTTTCACCAAAGAGTAAATCCATGTTGGCGAATAACGTGCCTTGGCCAATGATTTCACGCATGGCACCTAAAATTACCAATACGATGGCAAAGCCGAGTGCCATCATGAAGCCATCAAGAGCAGATGGTAAAATTGGATTTTTTGCAGCAAACGCATCGGCGCGACCAAGGATGGCACAGTTGGTTACGATCAGTGGAATAAAAATACCCAGTACAGTGTAAAGCTCATAGGTATAGGCTTGCATTAAAAGCTCTGTGCAAGTTACGTAGGAAGCGATGATCATCACAAATGCAGGTAAGCGTACGGCCCCAGGCACGTAATTACGTACCATGGAAACGGCAATGTTGGAGCCGACCAAAACCAGCATGGTGGCTAACCCTAAACCCAGTGCGTTTACTACTGTGCCGGTAACGGCTAATAGAGGGCAAAGACCCAATAATTGAACGAGAGCGGGATTGTTAGTCCACAAGCCGTCTTGGGTAATTTGCGAATAACTTTTTGTGTTCATGGTTGCTCTCCTGTTTGTACAGGTTGGTGACCAAGTGTCGATAACACGGCTTTATCTTTTTCAAACATCACTAGGGTTTGTTTTACGGCATTGATAACCGCACGTGGCGTGATGGTGGCGCCAGTGAAAGAGTCAAATTCACCACCATCTTTTTTTACTTTCCATTTTTCGATTTCAGGATTGCTCAAGGATTTACCATTAAAACTTAGAACCCAATTGGATTTTTTAAGTTCAACCTTATCACCTAGTCCTGGCGTTTCCTTGTGATCAACAATTCGTACGCCGGCAATAGAGCCATCAGTTTTGACACCGACTAACATTTGTATGGTTGTGGTGTAACCGTCCGGCGCGGTCACAGGAAAAATATAAGTGTGAGTTTGATTGTCCCATTGTGCTAGGTGCAATTTGGCATCACTGGCAATGGGGCCTAAATAATTCACGTGTAGATGCTGCTTACTATCTGACGAGTGCAGATCAATGTAATTGTTTAATAAATCGTGATCCACGCTGTCTTGTGGCGTGATTTCATATAAGGCTTTTGCTTGCGCGTGGGTAATGTTGTCATGGATCTGCTCTTTGGTATTTTGTTGCACCAAAGCAATAACACCAGCCGTTACAAATGCAAAAAGGGCAAGACCAATGGCGTTTTTGGCGATGGATTGGCCGAGCGTCAATTCTGTATTGTCAGTATCTTGAGAACTCATATTCATTCCTAATCTTTTTTCGCCAATCCACGAACGGCTTTTTTATGGCCGTAAGTGCGTGGTTGTGTGTATTGATCAATAAAGGGCGCAGCAAAGTTCATCAGTAATACAGCGAACGCCACGGCGTCAGGGTAAGAACCCCAAGTACGAATGACATAAATTAAAATACCAATGCCGGCACCGTAAATTAATTTGCCGAGGTGCGTAGTCGAAGCCGTCACTGGGTCCGTTGCTATGAAGAATGCTCCCAGCATGGTGGCACCGCCCAGAATATGCAGAGTAAGAGGCACATTGGTGTCGCTGTCCCAGCCAAAAATGCTGCTGCATAAAATTAGAGACACTAATAAGCTCACTGGGATGTGCCAGGTGAAAATCTTTTTCCATAAAAGAAATAAACCACCTAGTAAAAACCCTGCGCTTACCCATTCCCAGCCTAAAAGAATTTGCGATTGTTCGGTGCCTTTAAATAATGGGTTTGCCAAAATTTCATCGGCGGTGCTGATGGCAACAAGATGTTTGTATTCATCTAGTGGCGTCGCCATGGTGAACGCATCAATGCTTTCACGGGAAGAAAAAATAACGGTTAGGGCTTCACTTAGGCTGATACCGTTTTCTAATAATTCAGAGGGTGCGCTCCAAGATGTCGTCATGGGTACAGGAAAGCTCACAAGTACCAGAGCAAAACCAATCATAGCAGGGTTGAATGGATTTTGACCAAGGCCACCGTAAAGATGTTTGGCAACAATAATGGCAAAGCCGCTGGCGACTATGGTTACCCAGTAAGGGGCGTAAGGTGGTAAGGAGATGGCTAATAAAATGGCGGTGAGTAGCGCGCTGTAGTCTTTTAAGTAAAAACCAATAGGGCGCTTGCGCAATTTTAAAATACCAGCTTCGGCTACTATGGCCGTTGTGGCTGCGATGAAGATTTGAATTAAATGACCTGGGCCAAAAAAATACGTCAAAGCAATAATGCCTGGGATTAACGCTAAAATAACGAGACGCATAACATCCGCAGTGCTGAATGAGCGCGTCGTATGTGGCGAACTTAATGTTAGAAGTTTCATTTGCTCGCCTCCGCTAATGCATCCTGTGCTTCTTTTAATTTACTTTGTTGTTTCTCTAGGCCTGTTTGTAATGCACTAACGGTATCCAGTTCTTGCTGTTTGGCCATATCTAAACGTTCTTGTGCTTTATCAACACGAGTTTGGGCGGCTAATACTTTTTGCTTTAGCGCATCCAAATCCACACTGGGTGCGGCGGACTCTTGTTTGAGAAATTCGGCTAATGCTTGCTTGGCTTCTGCCACGCGCGCTTGTTGTTTTTCAACGGCGGTATTTAATGCATCAACTTGCTCGCTATTATTGGCCTGAGCTTCTTCTAGACGTTTTTTGGCAGTAGCTAAGCGCGACTCGGCTAAATCTACTTTGTTTTGCATGCGCTCGGGTGTCATCTCCACTGCGGCGGCACCGGTCGTTGCTGGTGCGGCTTTCGCGGCTTTTTTTGCTTCGGCAATGGCTTTGGCGGCTTCTTTCATTTTCTCTTGAGATTTAGCAAGCGCGCCTTTTAATAATGCCACTTTGTCGCTGTCACCCGCTTCTTCAGCAGCGGCGATTTTTTCTTTGGCTTTTTTAACGGCGCTTTGTGCTGCGTCTAATTTCTTTTGTAAAAGCTCTAAGTCAGCAGCAGGGGCATCGGCCGATGTGGCTGGTGCTATTGCTTCAGTGGCTTTTTTCTCAGCTTGTTTTTTGGCAGCAGCTTCTGCACGCGCTTTACGTTTGGCTTCTTTTTCGGCTGCTTCGCGCTCTTGGCGTGCAAGGCGTGCTTCGAAACGTTCTTTCGCGCGATCACTTTTTAGTTTGTCAGCATTGGCTTGTTTAATTTCGCCTTTTGTGTGGCGATAGTATTGCACCAGTGGAATATTACTTGGGCAAACATAGGCACAGGCACCGCATTCAATACAGTCTGCAATGTTGTGGGCCGTGGCTTGCTCTAAGTTACTGCTTTTTGAGAACCAATATAATTGCTGTGGTAGTAATTGAGCAGGGCAAGCCTCGGTGCACATGCCGCAACGGATACAAGCTTGCTCCATGGCAGGGTCTGGGAGTTCTTGTTTGCTCGAAGCAATAATGCAGTTGGTGGACTTCACTACTGGTGTATTGGTGTCTTCAAGGGTGAAGCCCATCATAGGACCGCCCATGATCAAGCGGTTAACTTGCTCCAGTTGAGTGTGAGTGGCGCTGAGTAAATCTTTAACGGGCGTGCCTAAAAGAACTTCAAAATTTTGGGGTTGCCTACAAGCTTCACCCGTTACTGTGGTAATACGGCTGATCAATGGCTCGCCTTTGCTGATGGCTTTGTAGATAGCAAAACAGGTGCCCACGTTTTGGCAAAGAATGCCAATGTCCGAAGGTAAACCGCCGGCAGGGACTTCTTTTCCGCTTAGGATTTCAATGAGCTGCTTTTCGCCACCACTTGGATATTTAGTAGGAATGGCCACAACTTGAATATTAAAGGTGTTATCCGTGAAGTTTTTAAGGGCTTCATTCAGTGCGGCAATGGCTTGGGGCTTGTTGTCCTCAACACCTATTAAGCAATGTTTAGGTTTAACAATGCGCTCTATAATCTCAATGCCTTTGATCACTGCATTCGCATGTTCGCGCATTAGCATATCATCGGCCGTAATATACGGCTCGCATTCGGCGGCGTTTATGATCAAAGTATCAATTTTGCTTTCATCAACTGAGGCTTTCACATGGGTAGGGAAGCCCGCACCACCTAAGCCTGTGATGCCCGATGCTTGGATTTTAGCAATGAGCTCAGATGCATCTGCTTCAAGATAATTGTCAATGCCTTGAATCTCAGTCCAGGTGTCTTTGCCATCCAGAGTGATTTCAATACAAATATCGCTCATACCCGATGGGTGAGCGATGACACGATCTTCGATGGCCGTGATGGTGCCTGAACTTGGAGCGTGAAGATTGGCGCTCACAAAGCCCTGGGCTTGCGCGATAATTTCGCCTTTTAAGACGCTATCGCCTACATTTACCACGGGTTTAGATTGTGCACCAATATGTTGTGCAATCGGTAAAACCAGTTTTTCAGGCAATTTCATGGTGGAAATTGGCAGGCTTGTGCTTTGTTCTTTATTTTCTGGTGGGTGAATGCCACCTTTAAATTCGTGCAAGGTAATCAAGTTCATATTACGCCGCCTGTCCTTTATCTGTGGCAATCAGATTGGCCGGTTTCTGCCAATGCCAGCTTTGCAGGCCTGTATCCACTGGGACCATGTCGATGCAGTCCACAGGACAAGGATCTAAACATAAGTCACAGCCAGTACATTCATCGGCAATGACGGTGTGCATCTGTTTGGCTGCACCTAGGATGGCATCCACAGGGCAGGCTTGAATGCACTTAGTGCAACCTATGCATTCATCTTCTCGAATCACGGCCACCATGGCGGATTCTTTTTCAGTGCCGTGCTCGGCATCCAAAGGTTCTGGTTCCACCCCTAATAAGTCGGCAATGGCGGCAATCGTGCCTTCACCACCAGGGGGGCATTTGTTAATTTTTTCGTCATTTTCAGCGATGGCTTCTGCATAAGGCCGACAGCCTGGGTAGCTACATTGACCACACTGAGTTTGAGGCAATAGGGCATCGATTTGCTCAACGATAGGGTTGCCTTCTACCTTAAAGCGCACCGCTGCGAAGCCCAGTACGGCACCGAAGATCAGAGATAAAACAACCAGAGCCGCAACGGCGATTAAGATAACAGTCATGGCGCCTCCTTAAATTGACACAAGGCCAGTGAAGCCCATGAAGGCCAGTGACATCAAACCCGCTGTAATCATAGCGATGGCACTACCCTGAAATGCTTTCGGTACATCGGCCACAATGATGCGTTCACGCATGGCAGAAAATAAAACTAACACCAAGGAGAAGCCAACAGCCGCGCCGAAGCCATAGAGGATGGATTCCATAAAGCCGTTTTCGCGCTTAATGTTGAGTAGGGCGACACCCAATACTGCACAGTTGGTGGTAATCAAGGGTAAGAAGATACCTAGTACGCGATAAAGCAGTGGGCTGGTTTTACGAATGGCCATCTCGGTGAAACCCACCACCACGGCGATGACCATGATGAAAGAGATGGTTTTCAAATATTCAATTTCTAATGGTACCAGTAGGTATTCGTAAACCAAGTAAGAGCTCAAAGAAGCCAGGGTTAATACGAAAGTGGTGGCAGCTGACATGCCGATAGCGGTTTCTAGCTTGTTAGAAACCCCCATGAATGGACATAAACCAAGAAATTGCACCAATACAAAGTTGTTCACCAAAATGGTGGAAATGAGTATGAGGATGTAATCAACCATAAAGGCCTCGATGCAATATTAGGTGTTGTTAGTTTTTCCAGCTGATGGTGAAACGATCTAACTGATTGTCAGCATAGGAAAAATGGCGGCATATTATCGGCTATGTCGATTAGCGGTACAAGCGAGGCAGGGCGCGGTTTTCAACCATATTGGTAATATTGCTTATCTGCTTAATGAATAATGAGATGGTATTTGATCGGTTTTATTGAAAAGTGTGTGCTAGTAAGGAGGCTTGTTTGTTGAAATCTAAGGTGTGTGCTTTAGATGTAGTAGCCTTGATTCGAACGTGTCTGAAAATTCTGTTTCAGGTGCGTCTTTTTCGAATATCTCCCATTTCAATATATTAATTTTGTCGAAGGACGCTTTAATGGCTTTGACTAAATTAATAGGCGCGTCTTCTTTGATAAGTAAGTATCCAGTTGTTTTATGGTCCATGAGGGTTATGTGATTAACCTTTTGCTTAATGATGTCGGGTAGATTGTCAAAAATCATTGAAAACACAACGGCTGCATCTGTATCACCCTTGATAATATTCATTGCATTAGATTCTAATGATTGGTCAAAAATAAAGTTCACTTGGTCTTCAGATATGCCCTTAGCTGTCAGTAATTCAATCATGGCGAAATAGATATTTGAATATTTGCTGACGATTGATATTTTTTTTCCTATTAGGGTACTAACATCTGTAGGATCTAATTCTTTCCTGGTGACAAGGTAGGACTTGGTTGGGGTTGAAATTTTTAGTATAGGCTTTAGTCCGTATTTTTTAAGTGGGGCTGCGTAATAACCAGGGACGAAAAACATATCTCCATCAAGCTTCATCATTGAGAGAATATGAGCTTCAGAGTTCGGAGCAGGAACAATATTAGTTGGGCATAGGGTGTGACTGGAAATGCTTTTTGTGAAATCAGACCAAAATGACACCACGCTGGCGGAATTAGAAAACCCCCCGATTTTAAGCTCGTACGGGGATTCGCATGAATAAACATTCATGGCATATATAGATAGAAGCAGGATTAAATACCTAAGTTGGGCCATTGTGTGAGATGGAATCTTCTTTCGAGGGCTTAAGTAATCATTTTAGCAGGGTGTTGATGTTTTGCTGTATGTGGGTGAGCCTGTTAAATGGATTAAAAAAAGCGGCCTTGGCCGCTTTTTTAATGATTAAATAATTGGTTTTACATCACTCGCATACCCGGTTTGGCACCTTCGTGTGGCTCTAATAACCACAGCTCATCTCCGCCTGGGCCGGCTGCTAATACCATGCCTTCTGAAACACCGAACTTCATCTTGCGCGGTTTCAGGTTGGCCACCATAACGGTTAGCTTGCCAGTTAAGTCTTCTGGGTTGTAGGCGGCTTTAATGCCAGAGAATACGTTACGAGTTTTGCCTTCACCGATATCAAGCGTCAATTGCAATAATTTACCGGCGCCTTTTACGTAATCGGCTGCAACAATTTTAGCGATACGCAAATCGGTTTTTGCAAAATCATCAAACTCGATTTCATCTGCAATAGGTTCACTTAATGAGGACTCAGAGGCTGGTGCGCCTGCTGCCTGGGCTTCGGCTTCAGCGTCGGCTTTTTCAGCTTCGATGATGGCATCTACTTTTTCTTTTTCGATGCGATTCATTAATGCTTTGAACTTATTAATTTCATGGTCAAGTAATGGGGTGGTGCGTGCATCCCAGTTTAAATTTTCAACATTTAAGAAAGCGGCAACACTTGTGCTCATGTTTGGTAATACAGGCGTCAGATAGGTTACTAGTTGACGGAATAAGTTAATACCTAATGAGCAAATACCTAAAACTTCGGCTTCTTTGCCTTCTTGCTTGGCAAGTGTCCAAGGTTCTTTTTCATGAATGTATTCGTTGGCGGTATCAGCAAGGGCGATGATTTCGCGAATGGCTTTGCCGTATTCACGGTCTTCAAAGAACTGCGCGATGATATCGCCTTTGGCAACGGCTTCCTCAAGGATAAGCGCGTCCGGCAATTCGCTAGCTAATTTGCCGCCGGCTTTTTTCACGAAACCTGCGCAACGCGAAGCAATGTTGATGACTTTACCGATCAGGTCAGAGTTCACGCGTTGAGTGAAGTCATCTAGGTTTAAATCGAAATCGTCTACGCGGTTGTTCAATTTAGCTGCGTAGTAATAACGCAAGTATTCTGGATCTAACTGGTTCAAATACGTGCGTGCTTTAATGAAAGTGCCACGGGACTTGGACATCTTAGCGCCGTTTACTGTGACATAGCCGTGTGCCCAAACCGCACTTGGTGTACGGAAGCCGGCACTGTGCAACATGGATGGCCAGAACAGAGCATGGAAATTGATGATGTCTTTACCAATAAAGTGATACACCTCGGTATCATTGCCTGGCTTCCAAAAGTCGTCGAAGGATAAATCGCTGCGATCACATAATTGTTTGAAGCTAGCCATGTATCCAATAGGAGCGTCTAGCCAAACGTAGAAGTATTTTCCCGGTGCATTTGGAATTTCAAAACCAAAGTAGGGAGCATCACGGCTGATGTCCCATTCTTGTAATCCGCTGTCTAACCATTCTGCGAGTTTGTTGGCCACTTCGTTTTGCAAGGTACCTGAGCGAGTCCACTCTTTTAAGAAAGCTTGAAATTCAGGCAGTTTGAAAAAGTAATGCTCGGATTCTTTTTCAATGGGTGTGGCACCGGACATAACAGACTTAGGGTTTTTCAATTCGGACGCGTTATAGGTGGCGCCACAGCTTTCACAGTTGTCACCGTATTGATCCGCTGTGCCACACTTTGGGCATTCGCCTTTTACATAGCGATCCGCCAGAAACATTTCTTTTTCAGGATCGAATAATTGCTTGATGCCACGTACAGCAATATGGCCATTCTCATGTAGCTTGTTGTAGATCAGGCTGGAGATCTCACGGTTCTCTTCGCTGTGGGTAGACCCATAGTTGTCAAACTTGATTAAAAAATCGGCAAAGTCTTTTTCGTGATCCGCTTGTACCGCGGCAATTTGTTCTTCTGGGGTGACGCCCATTTTCTCAGCACGCAACATGATGGCGGTGCCGTGCGCATCATCCGCACACACGTAATGACATTCGTTTCCGCGGGATTGTTGGAAGCGCACCCAGATATCGGTTTGGATGTATTCCAGCATATGGCCAAGATGGATAGGGCCATTGGCATAAGGTAGGGCGCTGGTTACAAGGATCCGACGGGTAGACATAAGCTGAGTTCTCAGTGTAAATCGTTTAAATAGAATAGCGGCGGATAATAGCAGGATTTACCTCTGGGCTGTAGTAGCTGCCTAAGGGAAATAGCCTGTTTGGTATCGCTTGTGGTGTAGGCCAGAGTGGTTGGTTAGCCGCCTAGATAGGATGTGGCGGCTAAGCAGGTGACGGTTATTTCTGCGTGAATACCAAAACCCCAGCGGCTAAGGATAAGGCGCCATTGACTAGGTGATCGTATTTAAAGCTCAGATCGACCACTTCCATTAAGCCATTTAAAACCAGAAACGCGCCTAAAACGGCCATCCATAATTTCATGGTGTTTTCCTTGTATGAGTTGATTGGAGGTTCAATAGGCTATGTTCTAGCCTTGAGCCTGTCTACTGTAGAGAGGTTGATTCAGGCTTGGCTGGTTCAGTGTGTTGCGTGCATCACACTTTGTTTGCCGTGACCTTCATCTTTTAAAAATGTAAAATCCGACCCCATTACTCGGTTAATCGATTCTAGTGAGTGTTATGACTGATTTACGCGTACAAGTGGAACAAGCCTTAAAAGGTTATACCGACCCATATTTGAATACCGATTTGGTATCAGCGGGTGCCGTTAAAAGTATTGAGATAGATGGTGCCAGCGTTAAGGTAGAGATCCTTTTAAATTACCCGAGCGAATATTTGAAAACAGGTATTGCGCAAATGCTACAAGTGGCGATTGAGAACATCGAAGGGGTAGAGGCCTCAGAGGTGAACATCGCTTGGCAAGTGACACCCCATAAAGCCCATGAGAATCTTGCGAATATTGCCAATGTTAAAAACATCATTGCAGTGGCTTCTGGTAAAGGTGGTGTGGGCAAATCCACGACGTCTGTAAACCTTGCCTTAGCATTAGCGGCAGATGGTGCGCGTGTGGGTTTGTTAGATGCGGATATCTATGGCCCATCCGTGGGCATGCTATTAGGTGTTAAAGACGGCACTCGCCCAGAAACCGAGCAAGAAAAGTTTTTTAAGCCTGTAATCGCTAATGGTATTCAGTCTATGTCCATGGCGTATTTGGTAACCGAGAACACTCCTATGGTATGGCGAGGTCCAATGGTCAGTGGTGCATTGCAGCAATTGATCACACAAACCCTTTGGGATGACTTGGATTACTTGGTGATCGATATGCCACCGGGTACGGGTGATATTCAATTAACCCTAAGCCAAAAAATTCCAGTATCGGCATCGGTTGTGGTGACCACGCCACAAGATATTGCTCTATTAGATGCGAAAAAAGGCATCGAAATGTTCCGTAAAGTAAATATTCCTGTATTGGGTGTGGTGGAAAATATGTCCATGCACATTTGCGGTAACTGCGGTCATGCGGAGCATATTTTTGGAGAGGGCGGTGGTGATAAAATTGCTGAAGAGTTCGGTACTGAATTATTAGGCTCGCTGCCTTTGTCAAAATACATTCGTGAGCAATCGGATGCCGGTTTGCCGGTAGTGGCTGCGGATGCGGATTCTGAAGTGGCTATGATGTACCGACATATGGCGCGTAATGTAGCGGCGCGTTTAAGTGTGTTGGATAATCAAGTGGTGCCGGATATTCAAATCTCCGATGATTAATTGGTTGTTTAAATTGCAAGGGCAGGCGTTTAATCCTGCTCTTGTGACTCAAGCCAATCTTGTAGCTCTCGCTTAAATTCTTTCGTGGCTTTTTTCGGAAAGTGCAAATCAAAACCGTCTATACGACTTAAAATGGATTTTGCTGTTTCATAGCTGCCATTGTGTTGTAGAAAAATATCCAGCATGTTTTTCTCAAACGGTTTTAAATTCTCAATGCTGGGAATCATGTCCCCTTGGCGGCTAAAAAATTTCAATGCATTTTGCTCCAAGTTTTTGCCTTGAGAGCTTAACCCTAATAAAACTAAAGCCGATTGTGTGCCACTGGCTTTATCTAATTTATTGCCTTGTCTTACTAAGCGAAAATCATTCTTAAACCAAAAGTGCCGAACGTCATCGGTATCAGCATAGCTGGAACCCAAATAGTCTATGTTTTTGCTTAGGCAGTATTGCTTTACTGAGTCCAGTAGCTGACTGCCTAATCCTAAGCGCTGGCAGTTCTCAAGTGTGGCAATGCGCACAATGCGCGCCGCTTTCAAATTTAATGCTTGGCTTTGTCCCATGTGATGAGCTAACACTTGTGGGATGAGATGGCCCTTAGGGCGGCGGTAGCCATTTAAAATATCGTCATGCAATAAACCATTCACACTGGCTGAATTTTTAATGGGACCTTCAAGGTTAATTAAACATACGCCAATGACATGTTCTTGTTGTTCATGCTCTATGGTTTGCATGAATAATTCTAATCCTGGTGCATCTAATAAATCCCTCAAATCACTGGGCCTGGTTTGATAATGAGCTTGCACTAATAATGCGAAGACTTGTTTTAATAAATCCGGTTTGTTGCTCAACACATCCTGTTTTATGTATTGAGTTTTAAGGGTGCCTAAACAAGCGTGAATGGTCTGCTCTGAAAGTGATAGGGCAGAGGGCTCGCAATCTAAACAAAAGGCATCAAACAACCAGGTTTCGATAGGATCGTGCTTGGCATAACGTACGGGCTCTTCCAATGCATGTTGTTGCCATTGGATTTTGCCATGGGTTTGTAGAGCATTTAAATGTCGGAAAAACCGAATTTGAAAGCCTTTGCCTGTGCCTTCGTAACCATGGGTGGTACTGGCAAAAATCATGTGCTGGAAATGCTGGCTCCACTGCATGAGTAATGGAATGGGCAAGCTGGCGGCTTCGTCCACAAAAATAATGTCTTGGGGCTTGGCTTGTTCTAATAAACGCTCAGGGGCTAAAAAGCTCAATGCCTGTTTGCTTTGCTCGTTTAGATGCTTGTATACATTTTGAGTGGCGGCCTTATTGGGGGCGCAAAGATAATAATTTATACCGTTATCTTTTGGTGAATTTATGAATGAATCTGCCAACATGCCTAGTAGGTGAGATTTGCCGCGCCCGCGGTCGGCTGTGATTACATGTAGGTTGTGGCTAACTTCATTTCTAAATGAATTTAAAATGCTTAAATAGACGCTTTGCTGTGAATTTGTGGGCTTATTATGCGTATAAGCGCTTTTTATTTGATTGATTTTTGTCAGCTGCTCCGCATTTTTACCTTGCTCATAAATCGGGATGCCGTGACTCGCGGCGGTGGCTAAAAGTCGCTGAACCGTGTGCTGATTATGGCTGGTGTCTTCAAAGCCTAAACTGGTGCGCCCTTGGGCAAATTCATCGGCTAATAATGGCCATTCATCAAGGGGCGGGGCGAGCAAAAACAAAAAGCCACCAGGCTTGATGGTGCCGGCGATGGCGGTGAGGGCATCGGGAAAGAGCCCGTGGTGAGCATCAAATACCACGTTGTCGGATTCATAACCCAATAAAGTACTGGGTTTGCTGGCTTTGACGCACTCTAAGTAGGCGTGCTTGAGCTCCCCTTGGCCTACGTAAATATTGGTGTTGAATTGGGACAACCAAGGATTAATAAGCTGCCAGGCCCAGTGGTGATCACCAGCCAGAATGATGGCCTGTCTGTGGTGGTTGTGAATGAGCGTCTGGGCGTACTCGGACAGCCATGTCTGCATAATAAAGCGGCAATTCCTATTACTGGTGTGGGGAGATTCTGATAGAATCCTGCGCCAATTGTAACTAAGTTTATAGGCTTTGCATGCGTTTAAGTGACAGCGACATCATTCAGGCGATGGAAGATAACCGAATTAAGTTAACTCCTCAGCCAGATATGAGTGCCATATCGGGCATCAGTGTGGATTTGCGTCTTTCTAATAGTTTTCGCGTGTTCAGCAATAACTCGGTTTCTTACTTAGATTTATCCGGCGATCGTGATCAGCTAAATAAAAATATTGATCGCGTCATGAGCAAAGAAATCGTACTTGAAAACGATGAGCCACTTTTCATTCACCCTGGTGAATTGGTGTTGGGCTCGACACTTGAGTCGGTAGAAATTCCAGATGATTTAGTTGGCTGGTTAGATGGTCGTTCAAGCTTGGCTCGCTTGGGGTTAATGGTTCACGTGACCGCAGGTCGAATCGACCCAGGTTGGAAAGGGCAGGTGGTGTTGGAATTTTATAACCTAGGCAAAATTCCATTAGCGTTGCGCCCAGATATGACCATTTGTGCATTATCGTTCGAGACGCTTTCAAGTCCAGCGCAGCGCCCGTACCGTTTGCGTGAAAATGCTAAGTACAAAAATCAGCATGGTGCTATTTCATCACGCATGGGTGATGATTGATTTTAAAGAAATGCATTTAGTATTGATTGAAGCCCGCGAAAGCGGGCTTTTTTGTGGGTGCTTTATAAGCGCAAGTGCGTTTTTCATGTTGCTTTAATTATCTAAGATTTCGCATTCTGGATGCTCAAAGCCAGCTCGGTTTTTCTCCCGGGGAAGTATCCCCGACCCCCTCTTGTCTCACCAAAGTCGCTACGATCTTATATAGTGAATGCGATTTTAGTTGTCGCTCCTTTGAAGTTCGACGATATGTGATCGTTTCGTGTTTGGATCGCGGTTGTTGCTGAGGGCATAATATTAATTCTAAGTTTAAAAGAAAAAACGCCGCAATATATGCGGCGTTTTTTGAACCTCTAATTTTCTAAGCCTGCGTAGCGATCCCATCCTCTTCACTTACTTCAATCTCGGTTTGTTTATCAAATTTCATTAACAGCGCAGGCAATAATAAAAAGTCAAAAATCAGTGCTGCACTAATTGTGCCGCTGATCATCATGCCCATTTTCACGTTGGCAGTGAAATTACTGAGCATGAGTAGCGAGAAGCCGGCCACCAAAACTATGGTGGTGATCAC
>JABXIK010000064.1 GCA_013373125.1 Gammaproteobacteria bacterium
AATACGGCATGCCATTACAGGCCAGTATTCATGTGGCTGGCGAGTCACCGCTCACACGCCTTGAGGACAGTCCGTATAAAGCATTGGAAAGTGATCACTTCAAAATATTGGGTTTAATTCCTTGGGATGAAAATCTTGTAGCACCACGCACCCAGGACATTGCCGAGTATTTACAAGCTCGTATCTTAAATGAACAAGGTTTAGAAAATGCCCGCGTGAAACGCATTAGTTTATGCGCGCGCACGGTACCGAACATGGTGAACGACCTACTTCCGGGCACCCTAGTGGTCACCCCGGGTGATCGTGACGATATATTATTGGCCAGTGCCATGGCAGCGAATAACGGCGTACCGTTAGCCGGTTTACTATTTACCAGTGACATCGAACCTGACCCACGCGTCATGTCGTTAGTGGCCCCTGCCCTCAGTCATTTACCCATTTTGTCTGTGACCACAGATACATTTCAAACGGCTTCGCAGCTATCTGATATGTCACAAGGGGTGAAAGCCGACGATGCAGAGCGGGTGGAATCCATCATGAATCACATGGCTAACCACATTAACGGCAGTTTTTTGAAAGACCGCTTACAACTGGATTTACAAGCACGCTTAAGCCCTGCCGCTTTCCGCTATCAATTAGTGCAGCTGGCACAAGCCGCCAATAAAAAAGTGGTTCTACCTGAAGGCGAAGAACCTCGCACCATTCAGGCAGCGGCTATTTGCCAAGAGCGTGGCATTGCTAACTGTATCCTGTTAGGCCGCAAAGAAATCATTGAGCAGCAAGCGCAAAGTTTAGGTATTGAATTACCAGATGGGCTTTCGATTTTAAATCCAGATGACATTCGCCAACGCTACGTTGCCCCCATGGTGGAGTTAAGAAAACACAAACACCTTTCTCCACCTATGGCAGAAGCACAGTTAGAAGACACTGTGGTTCTAGGCACCATGATGCTGGCTTTAGATGAAGTGGACGGACTGGTGAGTGGTGCCATCCACACAACCGCCAACACCATTCGTCCAGCATTGCAGCTGATTAAAACCGCACCCAATGCAAAACTTGTCTCTTCTGTTTTTTTCATGCTCCTTCCTGAGCAGGTGATGGTATACGGCGATTGCGCTGTAAATCCTGATCCAACCCCAGAAGAACTGGCTGACATCGCCTTGCAAAGCGCTCAGAGCGCGCAAGCTTTCGGCATTCAACCTAAGGTGGCCATGATCAGTTATAGCACTGGCTCTTCCGGTTCAGGCAGTGATGTAGAAAAGGTTCGCAGTGCCACCGCCATTGCACAAGGCTTACAACCAGATTTAATTTTGGATGGCCCACTGCAGTATGATGCGGCCACAACAGCGAATGTGGCGGCATCTAAAGCCCCTGACAGCAAGGTGGCTGGCCAAGCCAATGTACTTATCTTCCCAGACTTAAATACTGGTAATACAACCTACAAAGCGGTACAGCGCAGTGCCAATGTGGTGAGTATTGGGCCTATGTTGCAAGGGCTGGCCAAACCCGTGAACGATCTTTCCCGCGGTGCTTTGGTGGAGGATATTATTTACACCATTGCTTTAACGGCCATACAGGCCACACAAGTGGCAAATTAATTGGCTTAATTGGCATACCCAAGCACGCGAAATAGTCATTAACATATTGATCCCATCACGTATGATGGGAGCATAATAATAACTCGAGCTAAACCATGTTAAATTTTCTTCCAAGCCCAGTGGTGGGCACCCTGGCCTCCATACTCTTACTAATAAACGTATTACTTTGGAGCACTTTGCTCTTTGCATTTGCCATCATCAAAATTCTTATCCCCCTTAAAATTTTACGCCTCGTTATCGATCCTATTCTTACTAAAATTGCAGAAGGTTGGGTTGCTTGTAATTCAGGCTGGATGGCGCTGACCCAGAAAACAAACTGGGATGTAAAAGGCCTTGGGCAACTGAAGTACAAAGGCTGGTATTTGGTTAATGCAAATCATCAATCATGGGTAGACATATTGGTGTTGCAGCATGTGTTTAACGGCAAAATCCCTTTGCTTAAATTTTTCTTAAAACAAGAACTCATTAAAGTACCCATCATGGGGCTGTGCTGGTGGGCGTTAGACTTCCCATTTATGAAGCGTTTCAGCAAAGAGTATTTAGAGAAGCACCCAGAGATGAAAGGCAAAGACTTAGAAACCACACGTAAAGCCTGTGAAAAATTTGCCTTGATTCCAACTAGCGTCATGAACTTTCTTGAAGGTACCCGCTTTACTCAATACAAACATGAAAAGCAGCAATCCCCTTATCAGCATCTACTTAAGCCAAAAGCAGGCGGTATTGCATTTGCCCTTAACGCCATGGGTGATAAATTTCAAAGCCTATTGAACATCACGATTGTTTATCCAGATGGCATACCGAGCTTCTGGGATTTTCTATCAGGTAAAGTAAAAAACATCATTGTGCGTGTAAAAGAAGAAAACATACCGCAACACTTCACACAAAAAGACTATAATAATGACCCAGATTTCCGTCATGAATTCCAACAATGGATCCATGGCATTTGGCAAGAAAAAGACCAAGAGATTCACCTTTTATTAAATGGTCAAAGCCAACAACCACTTAAATAAAATAACGAACGCATAAGGAGCCACCATGAACGTTTATGATGACATCAGTTTATCCATTGGTAATACACCTCTGGTTCGCTTAAACAAATTAACCCAAGCCAACATCTTGTTGAAAATTGAAGCCCGCAATCCAGCTCAATCGGTTAAGTGCCGTATTGGCGCCAACATGATTTGGCAAGCAGAAAAAGACGGCATTCTAAAACCTGGCATGGAAATCGTAGAACCCACCAGCGGTAACACAGGTATTGCACTAGCATTTGTAGGGGCTGCCCGTGGTTATAAAGTAACTTTGACCATGCCGGAGACCATGAGTATTGAGCGCCGTAAAGTGATGAAGGCACTTGGCGCTAACATCGTATTAACCGAAGGTGCAAAAGGCATGCGTGGTGCCGTTGAAAAAGCACAAGCGTTGGTTGAAGAGTCGCCAACCACTCGCTTTATGCCGCAACAATTTAATAACCCTGCCAACCCTGCAATTCATGAACAAACCACAGGTCCAGAAATCTGGAAAGACACAGATGGCACCATCGACGTATTAGTTGCTGGCGTAGGTACTGGCGGTACCATCAGTGGTGTTAGTCGTTATATTAAACAAAAAGAAGGCAAAGCCATTACAACCGTTGCGGTTGAGCCAGAAGCCTCTCCAATTATTACTCAAACCCTAAATGGTAAAGACATCACTCCTGCTCCACATAAAATTCAAGGCATTGGTGCGAACTTCATTCCCGGCAATTTAGACTTGGCTATGATCGATAGAGCAGAAACCATCAGCAATGAATTAGCTATTGAAACCGCACGCAAGTTGATGGCCGAAGAAGGCATCTTAGCCGGCATCTCAGGTGGTGCAGCCGTAGCGGCCGCTTTGAGACTAGCTGAACAAGCGGAATTTAAAGATAAAACCATTGTGGTTATTTTACCTGACAGCGGTGAGCGTTATCTTTCTACCATTTTATTTGATGGTATGTTCACGGCTAACGAAGGGGCTTAACTTCAAGTTAATACCTTAATAAAAAAGCCCGCTCCTGCGGGCTTTTTTCTGTATGTCCAACGGTTTTATTCGCCCAAAATCATTTCAACTAAAAGCGTAATCGCTGGGGTGGCTTCAAAGTGGTTTTCTCTCGGCCAGCCGATTTCTGGCACCACTTCAGCAAAGACAAATTGTTTGTACATTTTTCTTCGATATGAAACCGATAAAACGGTTTCATTCACCTTAGAAAAATCTTGCGTATCGCCATACACAGCTAAGCGATACAACATGGCTGAACGGCTGCTAATCTCATCAAAAATACCCACACTGGTTTGTAAATCGGCGAAATCTTCATCTAGTAAATAATCCGCTTCAAACCCCATGCGCAAATGTCGCGTAAAATCTAAGGGACGTATGGCGCTGGCATCAAAATTCGCCCCCCATTTTTCATCAGTACGCCAAGAAACAGTTTGTAATAATCGCGTGCGCCACACATCAAAGTAATCCGTTCGACGCACCCTTACTCGGGAGAAATAAACAGGCTCGCCAGCCCAACGCACCCCGTTATCCCAACTGGTTTTCCAATGACGGCGCTCTTTAAAATCTACCCGAATGGCAGTGGAATAGGTAACGTTTTTGGTCGAATCCACCACATTGGTTTCATTGATATCGTCTTGTTCTTCGTCGGTTTCTACTAAGAGTTTGAAACGATCTCGGGTTCTTGGCAGCACCAAGCGCAGGTTCAAACCCACTTTATAATCGGGCTCTAAACCATCTTCTCGGCGACTAATAAAGTACAAGCGCCCGTTACTGCCTGAGAACTCATCCTCTACTACTTCATCATCAAAGAAAGCGCCCATGAAAAAGGAATCCACACCGTCATTAAGGCTTTCAACGTATTCCGAAGCAATTCCCTGACTCCAGTCTAAAAACTCCACACTTTTGTAATCTTCTACTTCATCATGCTCGATGGTGACTTCAAATGTATGATCCGGTGCAGGCGGTTCAAAATTTTGCACAATAGCCGTGTCCGGAGCCGACCAGCTAGGAACACTAAACACATACAAAACAATGAAACTTACGTACTTCTTAAACAAATTCACCCCTCAACTTTAACTGGGTCGTGGTGAATTAATACATCCGCATTTGGATAGCTTTCTTTGATTTTCTTTTCAATACGATCGCCAATTTCATGGGCAGACCAAAGAGCTAAATTTTCATCTAGCTCTAGATGAAATTGTATAAATAAATCTGGGCCAGACTGACGACAACGTACATCATGACAACCTTCCGGCCCATGTTCATTACGAACCAACTGTTCAACGATAGCTTCAACTTCAGGTAATTGTTGATCCATTAATTCTTTGAACGCTTTAGCACCCACATGCCACGCATTCACACATAAGAACACACCTATTCCGATGGCCATCACCGCATCGATCCAATACCAGCCAAAGCCAACCAGTGCCATAGCCAGTAACACCGCCCCATTCATCAACAGGTCACCTTGGTAATGCAAAGAGTCTGCTTCAACAATTAAAGATTTGGAGCGCTTAATCACATATCGCTGAAATGCAACCAAAGCGAGGGTTAACACTATAGCTAAAATACTGACGCCAACACCAATGTGACTATTCACCATTTGGCGCTTATCAATCATCACATCAAAGCTATTTAATACGAGTACAACAGCTGAGCCCACCATAAAGGCCGATTGCGCAAGTGCCGCAATTGATTCCAATTTTCCATGACCAAACTTGTGGTCATCATCAGCAGGAACCAGTGCAAAACGCAGAGCGATAAAATTAATCAGAGAAGTAACGCCATCAAGCATGGAGTCGAGTAACGAGCCTAATAAGCTCACAGAACCTGTGGACCAATACGCCCAAGTTTTGGTAATAATGAGAATCAATGCCACGGTAACACTCGCGATAGTGGCCTGGCGACTTAAATGCGAATGATCGGTCATTGGTCTATCCTTACTTCTTTATACACTAGCATATATTGGAACCCTTTTTATTCAAGACACCACTGTGACGCACATCAACTATACTGGTAACAGACAACGGTAGCAGGTGCATTATGCCATTAGATATTCGAGATCTCACGATCCTTCTCATTGAGCCCTCTTCTACACAAAGCAAGTACCTTATCAACATGATGAACAATGAAGGCATCAATAAAGTGGATGTCTGTAAGACCGGTGCTGATGCCTTGAAATTCGCTCAAGCCAATCAACCTGATCTGATTATTAGTGCCATGTATTTCCCAGACATGACGGCGATTGATTTACTAAAGCAAATTCGCGCTCAAGGCAGTACTCAAGACTTAAATTTTATGCTGGTCTCCAGTGAAACCGATTTAGAAATGCTGGATCAAGTAAAACAAGCCGGTGTGTTAGCCGTCTTGCCGAAACCATTTGATTCTCGTGATTTTTTCACTGCCATGCATGCTGCACGAGACACCATAGAAGTCGAACACCTTGATTTAAATGATATTGATGTAGAGTCATTGAAAGGTTTGATCGTAGACGATTCGCAAACAGCTCGTCGCCATATCTCAAGGCTATTACATACATGCGGAATCGAACAAACTATAGAGGCGGAAAACGGCTTACAAGCCATTGATATTCTAAAACAAGAAACCGTGGACTTTATTATTAGCGATTACAATATGCCCCATATGAACGGACAAGAGCTGGCAGAGTATTTACGACAATCTGAATACTCCTACTTGCCCATTCTCATGGTGACCAGTGAACAAGACAGCAGTCGCTTAAGTGCCGTACGCCAAGCAGGTGTGTGCGCGTTATTTGATAAAACCATCAGCCCATCGTCTTTAAAAGAATCCCTACGTGCAGCGTTAAGCAATTAATATGACGCGAGTAATGTTATCCGTTCAAAGCTAAACGGCGACTGCCCTTTTTAAGTTGGCAGACTAATTCTGCTTTATTTGGCTGCTGCACGTGCTTGATCTCACCTTTGCGGTACATAATCACTGACAATTCCAGTAAATGAGACAACACTTCTTGGGCTTCTTGTTCAGAACCACCATTTTCTACAAAATCATCAATAAATGCTTGTGTCTCTTTTAAATACTGCATGGGTTTACTTCTTGGTCTTTAAAGTGTTTTCGAGTTGCTCTAGCAAATGGGAGCAGGCACTGGATTGCGAATTTGCAGAGGCCATATAAGTTTGTTTATCCGCCGTCACTAAGATTAACTGAGGCTCAGCCCAACGTAAGAAATAACCACTGCCTAATGTCTGTTTTAATACCGCGCAATCATCATGTTGCCACCAGCTATACAGAGCTGTCGTGGCCACCAGAGCCAGGGTCACCACCCCAAAAGGCAATATGGACTTATTTGGCATGACTCGCGGCCTTATCTTTTAATATCACAGGTTGAGCATAATACTGAACAATCTTTTCATTCACGTCCGCATCAATGCCTTTGAAACGTTTATTCCATTTCAACAAATTCGTAGGCGCTTTTTGTAATAACGCCATGGCGTGATGATTATTTTCAAACAAATGATAATTGGCATGGATACTTGCATCCACTTCATCACTCCAATGCTCAGCTACATTGCTATCCAAACGTATCGGCTGTGAAAAATGTAATACGACGCTACCCTTTTCACCCTGCAAGCCTTTCACGATACTGCGGAAATCTTCATCATGGGATTTTTCATATCGACCTACCTTCGACATGGTCACCAGCTCTTTCGCCTTATCCATATCACATGGGTCCCACTCATAACTGATAGATACAGGCACGATGTTTAAAAACTCCATGCTTTGTTTGAACTCCCAGCCCAGTTTACGCCCCGCCATATGTAGCATTTTTAATACAGCAGTATCCGTAAAATCCAAACCGTCTTTGGCTCGCCCTTCTTTTTGTGCAATCCAGACGTGTTGCTGAGATTTGATGCAAAGATGAATGTAATCCGATAAATCTTGCACGGCCTGTAATTTTTCACGTCGGCCTGCCACCGAGCGTTTTACCACAAAGCTTTTATTCAAACGCATTAGTTTCGCAACAAATTGACGCCCCAATAAATTATCGCCTATAGCCACTTTACTGGTGCTGAATCCAGCTTTCAGCAAAGCAAAATTCACCAACATTGGGTCCATAGCAATGTCTCTGTGATTGCTCATGAAGACATAGGTTTTATCTTTTTCTAAATGCTCAAGCCCCGTCACCTTAAAGTCATCAATGGTTTTGGCCATTAACTTCTCCACATGAGGAGCCAGCTGATTTTGCCAAGTTTGAATACTGTCTATGCGTTTAAAATGCTGAGTCAGTCCCGCTTGGATTTTCTTTTGCGTCCAACGAGGCAAAAAGCGGCTCAAATACGGAAATTGATGTTGCGCCACAAACTGTAAAAACTCGCTATCTTCTAGTAACGAAGCCAGTACCTCGTTAACCTCATGGTCATGGTACGCTCGTATGTCATCAAACGCTTGAGAACTCATAGATCACTACTCATCTTACTGTGTCGCATAAACTGGCTAGACCAATATTGCGCTTGTTCTTCACTTTTTTCTAACCCCAATGCACCTTGGGCATACGCTTTACTCAAGCGTAAAGCCGCCATGGCATGGTCTTGTTTAGCAGCTAATAAGTACCATTTAACGGCCTGTTGTTCTTGTTCAGCACCCACCACCAATTGCGGGTTGAGTAACGCTTCAGCTAATAAAAACTGGGCTTGCGCATCACCACTGTCTGCTTGTTGCTGCAATAAAGCCATGCCCGCACGTCTATCTATTATGGTTTCCCCACGATAAGTGAGCAATTTACCCATCAATTGCTGAGCTTTATTGTGATGTTTGTGGCTAGCACGCTGTAATTGCATCATGGCATAGGTGTGCAGGCGTTTGTGCCAAGCGGCAATGCCACTAACAAATAGGCACCAGCCAAGGCCATACTGCAACCAAGCCAATACATAGGATTTAAAACGCTGTAACAATGTCATTCAAATACCTTACAAAAGCACAGGTTTTTCTTATGCCTAGCTTGTGGGACAATAAGTCTTTGCCTTTACTTGATGTCAGGAGAAGTCTGTGTCCGTAGATTCATGGCAACCCGTTAACCAACCCGCCCAAATTAACCAAGAGCAATTAGCAAAATTACTCGAATTAAGCCAAGGGCAACCACAACACTGCGACCTTACCTCAGATTTAAGTTGGATTCAGCCATTAGCGCATGCAGATGGCAAAATTTGGCAGCAAGTCGCACAATCTTTAACCGCTGAGCAACTCATCCAATTAATTGGTTTATTTACACAAGCGGAAACTCAGGGAAATTGGCACCAAGGTGAAAAGTCTCCTGTGATTCCATTATTCAAAGCGTTGCGTAAACAACAAGGTGTGGATCGTGAGTTGGTGCAATGGGTTAAAGCTCACAGCGAAAATAAATTTCTACCGTTTGGCCCGCTGCTTTAATTACTTAACGTATTTGAATTCGATTGAGTAGCGCCAGATTCAACGGGATTTTGCTTACCAATAAATGCTTCGAGTGTGCTTTGAATGGCGTGTCGGGAAATAGGCTTAGTTAAGAAACTATCCATGCCCACAGCAAAGCACGCCTCTTCCATTTCTTTTTGCGAATTTGCCGTCAGAGCAATTACGGGTACATACGGCATGTTCAATTTGCGAATTTGTCGTGTGGCTTCAATGCCGTCCATCACAGGCATTTGAATATCCATGATCACACAGTCCACATCTTGCGTTTTAAATTGCTGTACGCCTTCCTCTCCATTGTTAGCAACCACCACCTGATAGCCGAGTTTCTCCAATGTACGCTTGATTACCAGTTGATTATTCAGATTATCTTCAACTAATAACACACGACCCGGAGTAGTATCTACACTCACTTCTTGTTGCGCATTTTGATAATCGCTTAAACGATAATATAAAGATTCTCGACGATAAGGCGTATTCAATATGATGCCTTGAGATGCCGTTAAGTCGTAATCATTACCTAGCCACCATAACCAGCGAGCTTGCTCCGGCTGGCAATAATCACTGACACACAAGCTCATTTCTTGGGGCAAAGCTTGCCCAACTTTTAACTCGTTAAACGGTATTTGCAATGATTCGAAATACACTTTAAACCATTGCAAGGCATCGTCATTATTAATGGCCAAATACACTGGCTGTTGAATAAACAGCGAGAAATGATCCGTTTGTTTGACCCACTGGAAAGGCAAGGTAAACCATTGTTGGATCACATCATCTGAAATCTTTTTAGCCCCCATAATACCTTGTAGGTGCCCAACTAAATTCTGGCTGATTTTAAACGCCGCCAAGCCAGATGTATCCAATCCTGCAAGCACTGCTTCTGCTAAACCTTGATTAAAAAATGCGACCCAATTATTCAGCTGATCCGGTGCCACTGAATTGGTGAGCGTAAATTGAATGACCTGCTCTTGAGCCAGCATCACTTGGCGAATATCCATGGTCAACTCGCCACCCTGGCAAATGGCAAGGTGACCACTGATTAGGTTATACAGCACCTGACGAAAGCGAAACGCATCCGCCATGATGTAATGGGGTAAAGATCCTTGAGAAAACGTCAGCTTGATTTGCTGTTGTTCAGACTCAGGTAAATACAAGGCCTCAAGGTCATCTAATATATGCCAAAGGCTGGTATTCACAGACTCTAGGGAGATCTCTCCTTTTTCCGATTGTGCTAGCACCGCCATGTCATCTACGACCTGAGACATATGCTCAACGCTGGCTTGCATGGTGTACAGATGCTGGTGACGCTGATCGCTTTTGGCATCCGCCAATTGCTTTAATGTGGATTTTAAAATGGACATTGGCCCATGCAGCTCCTGACTGACATTGGTCAAAAACTGGGCCTTACTCTGTAGAAGACGTTCTGACTGTTGCTTATCTTGTTGCAAAATGCGCTGGGCATCTTTGAATCGGGTAATGTCTGAGGTTATCACTATGGCTCGCGCTTCATAGCCAGACTTCAATGGAACAATGGTGTTATGCAAATAGGTTATCTGCCCTTTCAGAGCAATTTCTAATTCATACTGACTGCTGTGACCGGTATCTAGCGCGCGATTCAGATTCAAACGAAACTGAGCCTGGCCTTGCTCATCTAAATAATCATAACTACTGCTGCCAATAATCTCTTCTACAGAGACTTTGGGACTTAATGGCTTATTCAAAGCTTTAATAATGCCCGCAGCATCCACCTCGCACACCACATCCGGCATGTTGCGCCAGATCGCCTGCATCTTTTCTTGGTCTTTGCTTAAACGGGATAAGCGTAAACCCAAACAGGCAAGCGCGGCCAGAACTCCAGCCACCAATACTCCTAGACCCAGCCATGCCCATAGGCCAAGCCCTATCCACTCATATGGTGTATCCACGCCTACAGATTGGACCTCTAGCGCCATTATGGCCGGACTCCAAAGTAGACAGATCAGCCTGAGTGTCACATATCACTCCAAAGAAAATTCCCTATTACAACAGTATAGACAGGGCTTCCTATAAAACCTGAACCTTGAGCTATAGTTTAATGAAAACCATCATAAATTGACCTTATGTCCAGAATTTTAATCGTTGACGACATCCCAGCTAACTTGCAGATACTCAATGTTCATCTGAACGATGAGAACTATGACGTCATCGAATGCCAAAGCGGACAGCAAGCACTGGATATTCTAAAGAAAGACCCAGATGTTATAGATCTCATCCTTCTCGATGTCATGATGCCAGGAATGAGTGGCCTAGAGGTGCTCGCTGAGATCAAACGTAACCCGCAAACCGAAAATATCCCCATTATTCTTGTGACTGCCAACGCCGATGACCAAAACGTGGCGGAAGGCTTAGACATGGGTGCATTCGACTACATTATCAAACCTTACAGTTTGGTCGTATTATTAGCGCGGGTAAGAGCAGCCTTACGAGAAAAGGAGCGCCAAGATTTATTGGAGAAATGGGCCACTACCGACCCCCTAACCGGTCTAATGAACCGTCGACATTTTTTTGAATTAGCCGATCGTGAACTTGAACAAACCCGCCGTTCCAACCGCCCATTGTCTTTTATCATGTTAGACATCGACCACTTTAAAAAGGTAAACGATGATCACGGCCATCTGGTGGGCGATGCGGCCATCATTCAATTGGCGGACCTATTAAAAAAAGAACTGCGAAAAGTGGACTTTTGTGGTCGTTATGGTGGTGAAGAATTTGTAGCTTGCCTACCAGACACACCTATCTTAGGGGCACTGGAATTAGGCGAACGCATACGCCAAGAGGTGGAAAAACTGCAAATCGACACCTTAGATGGAAACCCCATATACATTACCATCAGCCTAGGCATTGCCGAAAATAATAAAGACCCAAGCGTCGAAACCATTTTAAAACGGGCCGACCATGCCCTCTATGAAGCCAAGGCCGCTGGGCGAAATCAATCTAAAACCGCCTAATCTGCAACCTTGGTCGTTACCGCTAGAAATATCGGGTAGAATTCCAATTTTCCATCAGACAATCGAGCCAATCGTGAATAAAGAACAAGCCTTTAATCGTATCGCAACAGCCACCATCAAAGCATTAAAGGAACAAGCAGAGATGGGCAAGGTCAATGCTAAAACCACTGAAACGGTTTATAACGCCATTGAAGCGGCATTCAACCAAGAATACCTCGCTCTGTTCGCTAAATTAGACGACAGCAAAACGGCACTAGAATTCATTGCCAAAGGGGAAGACTTGGATATTAAACAAGCCGTGGCCCTAGCCCAGCAAACCTTGAGCAAGCTGGCCGCTAACTAAGGAGTTTTCATGCTTAACCGCAATCGCACGTTTTTCTTTGCCATCTTTTTGGCGATTGTTTTCAGTTTTTTCCGTGGCACCTTCGATACCCAACCGGTTACCAGCCAACAAGACACCAAACAGTATCGATACTTAGAGCTGGATAACCAATTGAAAGTGCTCTTAGTGAGCGATAAACAAGCGGATCACGGTGCCGCCAGTTTGGATGTGCACGTGGGCAGCTTGCAAGACCCAGCGCAACGCCCAGGTCTTGCACACTTTTTAGAGCACATGTTATTTCTTGGTACCAAAACCTACCCGACTGCAGGTGAGTACCAAAGCTTCATTAATCAGCATGGTGGTATGCATAATGCGTTTACTGCCTCAGAACACACCAACTATTTTTTCCAGATCGATGCCAAACAACTAGAAGGCGCATTGGATCGTTTCAGCCGTTTCTTTTACGAGCCATTGTTTACCGAAGACTACGTACAACGTGAAAAAAATGCGGTACACAGTGAGTATCAATCTAAATACAAAGACGACTTCCGTCGTGTGCAATACGTTAACAAAGCCCTCATGAACCCAGAACACCCTGCCAGTCAATTTGCCACCGGCAGCTTGGATACATTGAGTGACAACGAAAACTCAAAAGTACGTGATGATCTCTTGGCATTCTATGAGCGTTACTACAGTGCTAACTTAATGACATTAGTCATCTATGGTCCGCAATCATTAAACGATCTAGAAACTTGGGCAGAACGCTTATTTTCACCCATCGAAAATACCGATGCCAAAGTCGATCCCTATCCAGCGCAATTATATTTAGATCTACCTAAAGACGTTACCGTACAACCAGTGAAGCAGTTATTAAGTCTTGGGTTTATCTTCCCACTTAATGATGCCGTTAAGGATTACAGTAAAAAACCAAGTGAATACATTGGCCACTTATTAGGCCACGAAGGTGAAGGCAGTTTATTAGCTTGGCTAAAACAACAAGGTTGGGCAGAAGGCCTTAGCGCCGGCTTAAGCAACCCAATGGCGAACAACAGCACCCTACAAGTCAACATCAGCCTAACCGAAAAAGGCTTACAGCACGTAGATGACATCAGTGCGCAATTATTTGCCTACATCCGTCTTGTACAAGAACAAGGCGTACAAGAATGGGTGTTCGATGAAGAAAAACAATTAAGCCGAATGCAATTTACATTCGCCCAAGGTCAGCAACCTGCCAGCCTAGTGCAAGGCTTAAGCATGAATATGCAAGAATATAAAACCAAAGATATTCTACAAGGCCCTTACCTTTGGGATACGTTTGACCCTGAACGCATACAGGGTTTACTCAAACAACTAACGCCAACAAACGTTGTACGCATGCTAGTGGCACCGGATGTAAAAGCAGATCAAGTAGAAACCTATTTTGCCGCACCTTATTCGGTGGCACCGCTATCTACTGAATTACAAGAAAGCTGGGGGACGAGCAAACTGGCCGAAGGCATGCATTTACCGGCTGCTAATCCATTTGTACCGGACGACATCAGCATATTAGATAACAGCAAACAAGTGTTACCAAAGCGCATCGAGCAAGAAAGTACGGTTCAACTTTGGCATATGCAAGATACCAGTTTTAATGGTCCACAAAGCAGCATCTTTATTAATTTACGCTCTCCATTAATTCAGCAAAGTGCCCACAACCAAGTTATGTTGGATGCTTGGGTGCAAATGCTTAACGACCACCTGAATAGTTTTAGTTACCCTGCTCTGTTAGCTGGGCAAGAATACAGTTTATATGGCCACCAACGTGGATTAGGCATTCGCTTATTTGGTTACCGCGACAAACAAGATGTATTACTCAACAAAGTGGTTACCGAACTCAAACGCTTTAAAGGTAACGAACAACTGTGGCAACAGGCTCAACAAGAGCTCGTTCGCGCCTATGAAAATGCATTAAAGCAAAAGCCGTTCGAGCGCTCTATTGCTGAACTGAATACTCGTTTAATACAACCAAGTTTTGACGAAAGCGCCTTACTGAACGCAGTAAAAGTGGCTAGCTTGAATGACCTCCATGAATTCACTTTGCAGTTTTTTGATCAGATGGAAGTGGTCATGCTGGGTCACGGCAACATTTCCCAGCCACAATTACTCACAGCAAGTAAATCTGTTAAGCAAGCCTTAATGCAAGACAGCCACATGGTATCGGTACCAAGAAAACACGTAGTGCAATTACCACCGCGAATGAGCAAACAATTGATCAATACCGAACACAATGACAGTGCCATGACTTGGTTTATACAAGCAAAAACCGATGCATTAAAAGAACGCGCCACCATGGGGTTGTTAGGTCAAATCGTTCGAGCACCTTATTACACTTATATGCGTACCGAGCGTAAATTCGGTTACGTGGTATTTGCCACTCCTTACCCTATGTTAGATCAAGGTGGTCTTGCGTTTATTGTGCAATCGCCTACAGCACCTTCTAATCTTCTGTTTAAAGAAAGTCAGGAATTTTTAAGCAATTATGTGCAACAAATTCGTGACATGAGCGATGAAGACTTCACCGCCCATCAGCAAGGTTTGATTACTAACCTGTTGAAAAAACCATTGAACCTTCAAGAAAAAACCAATCGATTCTGGAGTGAAATTGATCGCGAAAATGATCAATTTAATACTCAAGAAACCTTAGCCAATTACATTGAGCAATTAAACCAGCAAGATGTGGCCAACTACCTAGAACAACATGTTCTGGCTGAAAACAGCAAAGCGTTACTGTTACATTATGATGGCGGTTTATAACCCCAACATAATCACACAATAAAAAAAAGGGAGCCATTGCTCCCTTTTTTTATTGTGTATGCTTTTTTCACCCACTCCTGCCATTAATGGCTAATTACTGAAACTCAATGAATCCAAGCATTTTCAAAAGATATAAAAAAGCCCCGCATAAGCGAGGCTTTTAAGATTCACAAAATCACTGTGGTTTACAGTAATTCGCGACCTTTTTTAGCTGCGATACGCAGACGCAATGCATTCAACTTAATGAAGCCCGCTGCGTCTTTTTGATCGTAAGCACCGGCATCATCTTCGAATGTAGCAATGCTTTCATCGAATAGAGAATCATCAGACTTACGGCCAACCACCACAACGTTACCCTTGTACAGCTTAACGCGTACCGTACCGTTAACGTGTGTTTGCGTTTCATCAATCGCCGCTTGCAGCATTTTACGCTCTGGGCTCCACCAGTAACCGTTATAGATTAATTCAGCGTAACGTGGCATCAATTCATCTTTTAAGTGCGCCGCATTACGGTCAAGCGTGATTGACTCGATCGCACGGTGCGCTTTCATCATTACAAAACCAGCTGGGGTTTCGTAACAACCACGAGCTTTCATACCCACGTAACGGTTTTCAACGATGTCAGTACGACCTACGCCGTTTTCACCCGCTACTTTGTTTAGGAATTCCATCACGGTGGCTGGGCTCATTTCCTGACCGTCGATGGCCACGATGTCACCGCCTTTATAGGTGATGTCTAAATAAGTTGGTTTATCTGGTGCCGCTTCTGGCGACTTAGTCCATAACCACATGTCTTCTTCTGGCTCATTCCATGGATCTTCGATCATGTCGCCTTCGTAAGAGATGTGTAGCAAGTTTGCATCCATAGAGTATGGAGACTTCTTACCTTTTTTCTTCTCAACTTGAATACCGTGGGCATCACAATATGCCATCAGTTTTTCACGGCTGTTCAAGTCCCACTCACGCCAAGGAGCAATCACTTGTACACCTGGTTTAAGTGCATAAGCACCTAACTCGAAACGTACTTGGTCGTTACCTTTACCAGTTGCACCGTGAGAAATAGCATCGGCGCCCGTTTCGTTTGCGATTTCGATTAAACGCTTAGCAATCAATGGACGCGCGATAGACGTACCTAAATAGTACTCGCCTTCGTAAATGGCATTGGCACGGAACATTGGGAATACGAAGTCACGAGCAAACTCTTCGCGCAAGTCTTCAATATAGATTTCTTTAATACCCATAGCTTTTGCTTTTGCACGGGCAGGCTCTAACTCTTCGCCCTGACCTAGGTCAGCAGTAAAGGTTACGATTTCAGCTTGATACTCTTCTTGTAACCACTTTGCGATTACAGAAGTGTCCAAGCCACCGGAGTAAGCCAAAACAATCTTATTGATCTTGGACATGAAGTGCTCCTAAAGGCATAGAACATGGGCCATTCTCTGGACCCATACGGATAAATCAAAGGGGGCGTATTCTACCGAGATTACTAGCCTTACGCCAGTATTGGGCTAATGTTGATTACAGGTAAAGGCAGATTCTGTCCAGCTCTATCCTTGAGGAGACACAATGAAAAACACCCATCTAGCCCTGATTTTTGCGCTCGGCATCAGCCCATGTTTCGCTGCCGAATTGGAAAGCAGTAATATCAAGGGTTTGCCATTTAGCTATATGGACGTGGAAAAAAACTGTGTGGCCGAGCGCAATGGCCAACAGTCTGTGGCCATCGAGTGCAAAGGCGCTCAGATGCGCAGCGTAAATCGCAGCTGCTCTGGGTATATATCAGGAGGACTAGAAAGTGCCAAGCTCAACTGTGGTGGGGCGTTATGGGTGCTAAACCAAAAATGTCGCATTCACATGTTAGATGCCCAGCAAGGGGAAATTAGCTGTACGATCTAATTATTTGGACCGTTTGCGCTTAAAACCAAGCAAGCGCTTGCTTAAAAAACACAGTCCCCCTACCATGCTCAGAAACTAATCTGGGCATGACTATGAATCTAAATAATAAAAAAATCGTCATCACAGGTGCAGCATCCGGTATCGGTCACGCCCTGCTCGCAGAATTAATCCAACAAGAAGGGGTTGAAGTTCTCGCCACGGATTTGAACCCATACCCAGGTACCTTGCCGTCCAATGTGCAGTTTTTACAACAGGATATTGCCAGCGCCGAAGGTGTGGATGCATTGTTTGATGCCGCCCTAGCCCAAATGGGGAAGATAGATGTATTCATCGCCAACGCAGGCTTCGCCTATTACGAGCAAACCCAAGAGGAGAACTGGCAACACATAGATAAGATTTATCGCTGCAATACCTTCAGCCCCATCTACGCCAGCCACAAAATGGCACGAATTAATCAAGGTCGCGAATACGGTGTGTTAATTACGGCCAGTTTCATGGGAATTTACAGCCTCCCCGGCTACAGCTTGTATAGTTCCACCAAGGCCGCATTGTTATCGTGGGCCGATGCTTATCGCCGGGAGAAACAAGACCAAGGACACATCATGATGCTGTGCCCTGTGGCCACCAAAACCCACTTCTTCGACACCCAAGCCCCTGTGCCTTGGCCAAGCCAAAATGCCCAAGCCGTGGCTAAAGCGGCCATACATGGTATTCGCACCAACAAGCAAAGAATTTACCCAAGCCAGTTGAGTAAACTAACCCTGGCGCTTAACTGGATTTTTCCCATCGTGATGCCTATATATAAATGGCGTGAAACTCAGAAATTCTTTCAATGGTTAACGCAAAAGTCCCGCGATTAAGCGGGTAATACTCGGAGAAATGTGAATGCCACTATCGACGTAATCCTTGTAAATTCTAATGTTAACAATTGTTAATCATCCATTAACAACACATTACGAAACGCCGTTTTACAAGCTGGTTTAATACGCGAAAGTAACCCCTATCTATTAACTTGGCGCACATTGATGAACACACGGACCCGAGTCAAACATCCACCTTTAATCAGCAACACCATGGCAGGCATTGCGTTTTTCATTCATGTTTTATTAAGCGTCATAAGCTTTAACTTTACCGCGCTCGTCAATGAAATTCCGCTACACCAAACCAATGTGAACACGTTAATTTTCATGGTGGTACAACCGGTATTTGTGGCCTGTTTATTGGCGCCTGTTATGTCGGTGATCCGTCACAGTGACTTCATCACAGAATTCCGCAACATGTTATTCGTGGCTGTAGGGTTGTATGTGGTGTATGCCCTAGCCGACATGTCTGGCATGTTGAGTTAAGCCAGACACCTGTTTAGAAATGCTTGTATGTCCTTTAACTGTGAAGGACATACACTGTGTCCCATCTGATACTCACTAAAGCTAGGCTCAAAGCCAGCCTGCTGTAACTGCTCTTGCGCCCGTCGACCTAACGCCATGGGTACCACATTATCTTCACTACCATGACTCAGCCAAACTGGTGTTTGTTTGTTTTGAGCCTGGGCTATGGCTTCAGGATTCGCAATATAGGTACTCATGGCCATAACCCCAGCCAAAGTATGGGGATAATGAAACAACACTTCATAAGCCACGGCGCCCCCTTGGGAAAACCCAGCTAATATTATGCGCTCACTGGGAATACCTTCAGCTAATTGAGCATCAATCAGCGCCATCACCTGATGGCTAGAAACCTGTAAATCTGCCAAATTCACTTTGCGTTCAAAGCCGACAATATCTAGGTCATACCAAGCTGGCATCTGCATACCGCCATTAACACTGATAGCGCGCATGGGAGCGTGCGGAAAAATGTATCGAGCCTGCAAGTTGCTACCCAAAGTAAGGTGGCTTGCCATAGCGGCAAAATCATCGCCACTGGCACCTAA
>JABXIK010000030.1 GCA_013373125.1 Gammaproteobacteria bacterium
CGCTCAGGACGAGCATCCAAGGTTAAGATACGAGCATCGAATTTTTTCACGTTATCAATCATAGGTACTTTGATATGAATACCCGGTTGAATATCGTCTTCAATGATCTCACCGAAACGCAACTTAATCGCACGCTCTGTCTCGTTCACCATGTATAGGCTTGAGCTGATAATCAAAATAACAACAGCAGCGACAACACTTAGCGCAATTGACTTAGGACTCATTATCGACCCTCCCTAACACGATTGGCTTGACGCTGACGTAACTCTTCCACTACACGATCCGCTATACCGGAAATATCTGCATCACCCGTTGTACCATCTGCGCTACGAGAACCACGCTGATTTTCCATTATTTTATCCAGTGGCAAATACATCATATTGTTGCCACCTTCCACATCCACCAACACCTTGCTGGCATTGCCATAGACTTTACTAATGCTGTCTAGATACAAACGCTCACGAGTTACTTTTGGTGCCTTGCGATATTCGGCATGCAGTTTCACGAAACGATCCGCTTCACCTTCTGCTTGTGCAATAACCTGCTCTTTATAAGCATTAGCTTCTTCAAGCATACGCTGAGCTTTACCACGGGCTTCAGGCACGATGGTGTTTGCATAGGCTTCCGCTTCGTTCACATAACGCTCTTTATCTAATTTCGCGCTTTGCACGTCATCGAACGCTGCTTTAACTTGTTGCGGCGCAGTGGCATCTTTGATGTTCACTTTATCCACTTCAATACCAGTTTGATAATTGCGCATGTAATCTTGTAAGCGATCACGCACATTAGCCGCCAACACACTACGACCACTGGTTAAGATTGGGTCCATATCAGTGCTACCCACTTCATGGCGCAATGCCGATTCAGCAGCATGTAACAATGACTGCTCAGGATCTTCTACACGTAAAGAGAATGATACAGGATCCACTACGCGGTACTGAACGTTCATGGCCACTTCTACCACGTTTTCATCTTGTGTCAGCATCAGCTCTTTTAGCTCAGCGTTACGTACATTGGTCACGTTAACTGGCGTCACCACTTCGATAAAAGGGATCACGAAACGTAAACCAGGCTCTAAGGTGCGGTCATATTTACCCACACTCAAAACCACTCCACGTTCTTGCTCGTCTATGGTGTAAACCGATTTGAAACCTAAAATCGCTATCACCACAAGGAACAGCAAACCAAAGAAACCACCAGCCCCAGGGCCGGAAACATTGTTGCCGCCGCCAGTACCATTTGATTTCTTACCACCAAACATGCCGTTTAGTTTATCCATCAGCTGCTTTAGGGCTTCATCTAAATCCGGCGGTCCTTGATTACCACCACGATTGTTATTGCCCCACGGGTCTTTATCGTTATTGCCGCCACCCGGCTCATTCCAAGCCATAAGCACTCCATTTTGTTTGTTTATTTTTACAAATCATAACCGTTTGTTTTTTATCATGCGACAAACGAGAGATTATTCTTGCCAAAACTCTTTCTCTTTTGGGATAAACCGCTCTTGTGGAATCCCAGCCCGCGAAAGCATTTTAAGCATATCTTCTTTTTCTATACGAACATCTAAGACAAACTGACCACTTTCATCAATGGTTTCATTCAAAATAGCCCCTTTCTCATAGAGCATAGCCCTTAAATGGCCTTCTTTTGGCGCCAGTTCAATGGTCTGTTCGAATAAATTCCCGGTTAAAAGTTCACCCACAACTTGATTGATTAACTCTAACCCTTGATTCTGTTTCGCACTAACCCATACACGCCAAGGCATGCCAGATTCATCTCGATCAATTCGCGGCTTTTGCCCTGGCATTAAATCTATTTTGTTGAAAACTTGCACCGTAGGTCGATCAAGAGAATCGATTTCATCCAGTACAATTTCAACTTGCTCCATATTCAAGGCACGATCATCATCCGCACAATCAATTACATGCAGCAGTAAATCCGCTTCTTGGGTTTCTTGCAGTGTCGCTTTGAATGCTTCCACCAACTTATGGGGAAGATGTCGAATAAAGCCCACCGTATCCACCAACACGACTTCACCCAAACCTTGTACAGGCAAGCGACGCAAAGTGGGGTCCAAGGTAGCAAACAACTGATCCGCCGCATAAACTTCAGCATCGGTCAGGGTATTGAATAATGTGGACTTACCCGCATTGGTGTAGCCCACCAATGAAACCGTTGGTGTAGCCGAACGCTTACGTGCTCGACGGCCTTGGTCACGCTGACTTTGCACTTTCTTTAAGCGTTTGCGAATCAATTTCTCGCGCTCACCCAATAATCGGCGATCCGCCTCGGATTGGGTTTCACCCGCACCACGCATACCCACACCGCCTTTTTGGCGGTCTAAGTGCGACCAACCATGCACTAAGCGTGTGGCTTGATATTGCAACTGGGCAAGCTCAACCTGCAATTTACCCTCGTGGGTTCGAGCACGTTGAGCAAAGATATCTAAAATCAAACCGGTACGGTCTACTACTCGACAATCTAATGCAGTTTCTAAATTGCGTTGCTGACTAGGAGATAGAGCATGGTTAAATAAAACCAGCTCAGCTTCGCAAAAATCAACCGCTTCACGCAGCTCTTCAAGCTTGCCTTTACCAATATAGGTTTTGGAATCAGGGGAACTACGAGTACCAGTTATCAATGCCAGAGGGGCAAGGCCAGCGCTTCGCACTAACTCTTCAAATTCGCGGGGATCTTCCCTGTCGTCACCTTCAGGAAAATCAATGTGGACCAGTACTGCACCTTCGCCACTATCAGGACGATCAAAAAACAAGGTCTACCTCAGTATTTAACAATATCGCCCACTGTGGTGCACCATTGCAGACACAAACAAGCGAAGTAATAACAAAAAAGCCCGACCATAGACAGCTTTCGCCACTATTGGTTCGAGCTTATTTTTGCTGAATTCGATTATTCTTCGTCTTTTTCGGTCGGTGCTAGGCGAACATTACGCGACGGCACAACTGTAGAAATGGCATGCTTATAAACCATTTGGCTAACAGTATTTTTCAACACGATGACGAACTGATCAAACGACTCAACCTGACCTTGCAGCTTGATGCCATTGACCAAAAAAATGGATACAGGAATACGTTCTTTACGAAGCGCATTCAGGTAAGGGTCTTGTAGGGAGTGCCCTTTTGACATTATTTTTATCTCCTAATGGTTGAGCGTTTCGCCCATGCCCTATGCAGTTGTGCGCGGACTATGCCACAACTATGGCCTTGGATTCCACTATTTTCAAGGCAGAAGGCGCTAACTTTCAGCCTTCTACGAGGTTTTTGTAATTTTTTAATTGGTTTTTCATGGACCCAAAACGCTGCTTTAAATTCAGTCATAAGCATTGTGAGCATATGCCAAGGAAATATTCAGCCTTGGATTCCACGATTTTCAAGGCAGAAGACGCTAACTTTCACCCTTCTGCGGTTTTTTTTCACTTTCTTTCGCTTTGATCAGTGCAAAACAGTGTTTCTCTCTACTCTTAAACTTTATGGCCATATATCGGCTAAACATTCAGCCTTAGATTCCATTATTTTCAAGATAGAAGACGTTAACTTTCAATCTGATGCAATTTTCTTATTTGCTTTCTGCACTGCAATTTTTAAGTTTAAGTACCGGCTTACCCAACTCGACCATGAGAAGCATGTATTTCCTAGTTATTTTATTTATAGAATTATAAGACAAGATTCGCCAGCTGTTCATACCATATCTGGCCAGTTAATTAGCCAATAGGGTCAATCCCAATGATTTTAAGCGCTTTCTCGATTAATTGCGGGTCTTCGCTTTCCAGCCAATTCAAGTTATCCCAACTGCGCAACCACGTCATTTGGCGCTTAGCTAATTGCCGAGTGGCCACCACGCCTTTAAATACCATCTCGTCATAGGACAACTGCCCGTCCAAAAAGTCCCAAACTTGTCGATAACCCACTGCGCGAATGGCAGGTAAGTTCTCATGCAAGTCCCCTCTTTGATAGAGCTTGCGCACTTCTTCCACAAACCCTTGCTCTAGCATTTGCGTGAAGCGCAGTTCGATACGTTCATGCAAGGTCTTACGCTCTTTTGGGGCAATGGCAAACTGAATGACATCATAAGGGATTGATTGCGCTTGTTGTTCAGCCCAGTGTTCACTTAACGGTTTACCCGTAATTAAGAACACTTCTAGTGCACGCTGCACTCGCTGCGGGTCATTGGGATTCAATCGCGCCGCTGACTCAGGATCTACTTGTGCTAATTTTTCATGAATGGCGGGCCAGCCTTTCTCTGCCGCCTCATCTTCGATTTGTTTGCGAATCACGTCATCCGCTTCTGGTAAATCCGCCGCACCTTCTAATAAAAATTTAAAGTACAACATGGTGCCACCCACCAGCACAGGGATTTTGCCGCGTTTGGTGATATCCGCCATTAAAGGCAATACATCTTCTCGAAAGTCCGCCGCACTATAGGGCTCAGACGCATCACGAATATCGATTAAATGGTGCGGGTATTGCGCTAATTCTTCCGCCGTGGGCTTAGCCGTGCCTATGTTCATATCCTTGTACACCAGGGCACTGTCGACACTGATCAACTCGCAATTCAACTGGTCATAAAGCGCACAAGCCAACGCAGTTTTACCAGAGGCGGTGGGCCCCATAATAAAAATAGCGGGCGGTAATTGAGTCTTAGTTGTCATGTTATCGCCCACGTAAAAACAATTTATCCAACTCATTCATACTAAGTTGCGTCCAAGTTGGTCGACCATGATTACACTGGCCACTGCGCTCCGTTATTTCCATATCACGCAACAAGCCATTCATTTCCGCAATGGTAAGTTGGCGGTTAGCTCGCACCGAACCATGACACGCCATACTAGAAAGCACTTCATTTCTAAATTCAGTCATGTGACGGGAATTCCCATGCTGACGATAGTCTTCTAACACTTTTACGACTAGCGCTTCGCTATTGGCGCTGCGTAATAAAATGGGCATTTGACGGATGACGATGCTTTCCGGTCCTAAACGCTCCAATTGAAAACCCAGCTTTGCTAACTCATCTTCGTGTTGTTCGGCCACATCGGCTTGTTGCTGACTCACATGAATGGTCTCAGGCACCAACAAGGGTTGCGATGGTATACCTTGTTCATCATAGGCCGTTTTTAAACGCTCATACGTAATACGTTCATGGGCCGCATGCATATCCACAATCACCATGCCCTGCTCATTCTGAGAGAGAATATAAATGCCATGCAATTGTGCGATGGCATAACCCAAAGGAGGCACCACTTGATCTTCGGTATTTTGACTGACGCTCATGGTGGACATAGGCGTGCTGCTCGGCACCATTGAGTTGCCGTCTGAATGCAATTGTCCATAGCTTTGCATTTGCTCTCGCACCTGACCCGGCTGTGCCGTATTCCCTTGATAACTGCCTTGCCAAGATTGTGTTTGAGGCGGCTGCTGCAATGGCATGTGGTTTTGCCCAGCAAATTCACCTGCAGCAATACCGCTCACTTGAGGTTGAGCGTGTAACGTTTGTGGTTGTGGTGTTTCAGGCCTCACTTCGCCCAACGCTTTATGCAAAGAGCGGAATAAAAAGTCATGCACTAAACGCCCATCTCGAAAACGCACTTCGTGTTTGGTTGGGTGCACGTTTACATCAACCAGAGACGGGTCTAACTCCAAATACAAAACAAACGCACTGTGTCGGCCGTGATACAACACATCCTGATAGGCTTGGCGAATGGCGTGGGCCACTAGCTTATCGCGCACGATACGGCCATTCACAAAAAAGTATTGCATGTCTGCTTGACTGCGGCTGAATGTGGGTAAACCCACCCAGCCCCATAACTTAAGTCCTGCCCCTTCCATTTCGATGCGTACCGCTTCTTTCATGAACTGAGCGCTTAGCAAACTGGCCACGCGTTTTTCTTGATCAAATTCAGACGTGCACGGGCGTAGACTGTGAATCACTTTTTGATTGTGACGCAGTTGAAATGACACGTCATAACGACTCAACGCCATACGCTTAACCACTTCTTCTAAATGGTTAAATTCGGTTTTTTCGGTACGTAAAAATTTTCGACGAGCAGGCGTGTTAAAAAACAAATCTCGCATTTCAATGGTGGTGCCGACAGGATGCGCACACGGTTTCACCTCTGTGGCCATGTCGCGACCTTCTGCTTGCACCTGCCAGGCTTCATCGCTTTCTTGTTCGTGGGAACTTAACACCAAGCGAGAAACCGAGGCGATAGAGGCCAATGCTTCGCCACGAAAACCTAAGCTTTGTACCGACTCTAAATCATCAAGATCTTTAATTTTACTGGTGGCGTGACGACTTAAAGACAAAGGCAAATCGTCTTTCTCGATGCCAAAGCCATTATCGCGAATACGGATTAATTTAACGCCCCCTTGTTCCACATCGATTTCGATGCGATTGGCGCCAGCATCCAGACTGTTTTCCACCAACTCTTTAACAACGTTAGCCGGGCGTTCTACCACTTCACCGGCTGCTATCTGGTTAGCAAGGCGTGGGCTCAATACTTCAATTCGTTTCATGAAACTCTTTTCGTTAACTAAACAATAGACCTTTAATAGACCTTAAGATGCCGGCACTTTAATGACTTGGCCCACACGAATGATACTGGTTTTTAAACCGTTAAGTTGCTTGAGGTTTGCCATAGAAGTGGCATGACGCTGTGCAATCACTGACAAGGTGTCACCAGGTGCAATCACATATTCTTTTAAGCGATCGCTCTTATTGCGAATGCTCGCCAAATACGTACCCGGCGGCGGAGACTGCATAAAATAACGTTTTATGCCCTTGTAAATTGCCGAGGCCATTTGCCCCTGATAGGACGATGTTTTTAATTTACGCGCTTCACCTGGATTCGATAAAAACCCAGTTTCGATTAATAGTGATGGAATATCTGGAGACTTCAATACTGCAAAACCCGCTTGCTCCACTTTGTGTTTATGAAGCTTTGACACACCGCCCATGCTGTTCAACACCATCTGCCCCAAGTCCAAGCTCACGCTCAAACTTGCGGTCATGGATAAATCCAATAACACACCCGCTAATAAATCTTCTTTATCATCCAAACTCACGCCACCCACACCACCGATCAGGTCAGACGAATTTTCTTTATCCGCCAGCCAACGGGCGGCTTCACTGGTGGCGCCGCTTTGTGATAACGCAAACACCGAGCTACCACTGGCACGATGGCTATTGAATGCATCCGCATGAATGGAGATAAATAAGTCAGCATTCGCCTTACGTGCTTTCTTGGTTCGATCACGCAAACCTATATAGTAATCCCCTGTGCGCACCAAATACGGTTTAAAGCCTTTCTCTCGTTTTAATAAGTCTTCAAGTTTCTTCGCAATGGCCAACACCACTTTTTTCTCGTAGATACCGCCGTGACCAATGGCACCTGGATCTTCACCACCGTGACCGGCATCAATGGCAATTATGATATCCCGTGTAGTGGATTGAGTTTCTTTAGCGTCCAACACAGGTTTGGTAATTTCTAAGGGTTTAAAGCTGTCGTTTTTAGGCAGTAAGTCCACCACTAAACGGTGACTATATTGCTGATTAGGCGGCAATGGGAAACTCTTGGCTTCTACCGCCTCGCGTAAATCTAATACGATGCGTAGGTCTTTATGATCGCGCATGCCCCAACGCACTTTTTTAATGGGGCCCACGGATAAATCTAAGTCATTCAGTGAATCCAACAACTTGCTATTGTCGATATCAATCACCAAACGATTCGGGGAAGAAAGGGGAAAGATTTTATGCTCTGCTTCTTGGTTTAAATCAAACACCAAGCGGGAGCTGTCCGGTGCATGCCATAAGCGTACCCCTTGCACATCCGCAAGCGATAACACACTGCAACTCATTAATAGAACGGCTAATACGATACGCACGTCAGATCTTTCTTATTATGGTCAATTCTATGCCCAAGCATTTAGCTGGGCGCGTCCTTTGTCAGTGTGCGCACTGAGCGTCAACTGACGACCTTGTTGCCAAGGTTCAATTACGATGTCCAAATCGGCTTCCGGAAGAATGCCTGTTCCCTTCTCCGGCCATTCGATCAAACACACGGTATCATCGGCAAAGTAATCGCGTACCCCCATGAATTCTAATTCTTCTGGGTCCGCTAAACGATACAAGTCAAAATGATACAGTTTGAGGGTACCAAGCTCATAAGGTTCTACCAAGGTATAAGTAGGACTTTTCACCTTGCCAGTATGCCCAAGCCCTTGGATTAACCCACGACTCAGGGTGGTTTTCCCCATGCCCAAGTCCCCATGTAAATGCACCACCAAACCAGGCTTTAACAACTGAGCGTGGTTATGAGTCCATGCAAGCATGGTCTCTTCATCTACAAACTGTAATTGCAATGGTTGCATCTTGTGTCTCTAAATCTGTCAATTTAACATCTGGCGTAATTCAACTAGCAAATCACTGGCCAGTAAACTATTCATGCCATGTTTAGCGGCTTCGTCAGCACAAGCACTATGCAAACACACGCCACAGCTAACTACCTCATGCAATTGCGTGGGCAAATCTGTTTTTGCTTGAGCCATTAACCCCACCAAAATTCCCGTGAGCACATCCCCCATGCCGCCACTGGCCATGCCTGGGTTACCATCCGTGCAAATACTGATGTGCTCATCGTCACCGATCAAGGTGCCCGCCCCTTTTAATACCACATGGGAGTGAAATTGTTCACTCAACTGCTTGATACTGGCAAAGCGATCTCGAGCAATGTCATGGGTACTGACTCGTAAAAGGCGAGCGGCTTCCCCTGGGTGTGGCGTCATCACACTGATTCGCTTTGCCAAATTATGTGCAATGCGCTGCTGGGCTAATAGATTTAAGGCATCCGCATCCAGCACCAAGGGCTTATCGCTCAACATCACTTGCTGCAGCATTTGCTGGCCCCAGCTGCTTTGCCCTAAACCTGGGCCAATGGCAATGACATCAGCTTTTTCTAGCAAAGGCTGAATCTTTAGCCCACTATCTACGCCATGGGCCATAATTTCAGGTTGGCGCGCAACCAAGGCACTCAAATGCTCAGCTCGAGTAGCCACACTCACCAAACCGGCACCGGATCTCAAAGCACCTTGCGCACTTAATAGCACGGCACCGGCCATGCCGTGATCACCGCCGATTATCAGCACATGACCAAAGCGCCCTTTATGGGCCGTTAAATCTCGTGATGGGATAGCCCCTTTTACTTGCTGCCAATTCACTAAATCACTTGTGGGAGCAAATCGATGACGCGCAGATTTTGGCACCCCAAGAGAGGCAAGCCTTACCTCGCCCACGTAATCCTTGGCATCACCTGTGTATAATCCCTGCTTATTCAGCAGCATGGTAACGGTAAGGGTTGCGCGTACCGCCACCCCTTCACACTGACCCGTCGTAGCATTTAATCCCGACGGCACATCCACCGCTAACACCTCATGACCACTGGCATTCATGCGCGCTATTAATTCGGCATAGACGCCACTAGGCGCCCCTTTTGTGCCCGTACCTAACAGGGCATCTACGATGACACAATTAGATCGCTCCCAATCCACCTGCTCAGCTGACAATACGGACAAGCCGGAATCTAACGCTCGCTTGGCGGCCTGCTTCGCTTCACCTTTTAACAGTGTGACATCGCCTTCAAACACCAGCTGCACAGACATCTCATGCTCGACAGCCAAGGCGGCCATTTCAAAACCGTCACCGCCGTTGTTACCTTTGCCGCACACTATGATCAACTCGCTCACATGGGGCCACTGACTCAACAAGACCGCAAACGCCGATTGCGCCGCTTGCTGCATGAGTTCAAAGCCATCCATGCCTAAATCTTGGATACAAAACTGATCCAACTGCTGGCACTGTGCAGCCGTGTGTAATGGCAAGCCTGCGTGATTTTTGGCTTTTTCTGGCGTCATCCCTGCCTATCCCAATAAAAAGTGCGTAAAATTAGCGCAATTATACGCACATGAAACTCGTTGCTCTATTCCCATGACTACAGATTCACAAATGGATTTCTCCCAACTGGCCCAAGACATCAAAACTTGGGGGCAAGATTTGGGTTTTGCGCAAGTGGGCATCACGGATGTGGATTTGACAAAGCATGGCGAGCGCCTGAATGAATGGCTCGCAAAAGGCTATCACGGCGAGATGGCCTACATGGCTGACCACGATGACATGCGCTATCGACCAGAAAAACTCCACCCAGGCACACTGCGCATCATTACTCTACGCATGGATTACATGGCCCCAGAAGTACAAACCATCAGCGTGCTCAATAATCCCAATCAGGCCTATATCAGTCGTTATGCTTTGGGGCGGGATTACCACAAGCTCATGCGCAAGCGCATCACCCAACTGGGCAAGCGAATCGAGCAAGCCATCACTGAATTAAACTTGGAGCCTAACTTTCGTGCCTTTGTGGACAGCGCTCCTGTATTAGAAAGAGGCCTTGCGCAAAAATCCGGCATGGGTTGGATTGGCAAAAACGCCATGTTGATTAATCCCAAGGCGGGCAGTTACTTTTTCCTTGGGGAATTGTTTACCAACTTACCACTTCCCATCGACGAGCCCTACACGGATATGAACTGTGGCAGTTGCAGCGCCTGTATTCCTGCCTGTCCCACTGGCGCCATTGTGGATAACCATGTGGTAGATGGACGTAAATGCATTTCTTATTTAACCATCGAATTAAAAGGTCCAATTCCAGAAGATCTACGCAGCAAAATGGGCAACCGCATCTTTGGGTGTGATGACTGCCAGTTGTGCTGCCCTTGGAACAAATTCACCAAAGCCTCGCAAGAGGATGACTTCACCCCAAGACATCAATTAGACACCGCCACCTTGTTGGAATTATTTGCTTGGGACGAAGCTACATTCCTGACAAAAACCGAAGGCACCCCTATTCGACGGGCTGGCTACGAGCGCTGGCTAAGAAACATCGCCGTAGCGTTGGGGAATGCACCGTATTGCAAAAACATAGTACAAGCACTCAATATAAAAAAGTCGATCGATTCTGAACTCGTTCAAGAACATGTGGAATGGGCACTTAACGCACAACTTTCCCGCATCGAAAAATAATTATCCCCGCAAATCCGCATACAGGCTCACTTCATATATAACCTCACTCGGGTCAACTCATATCTTGCAGGCAGCCTAATATCAACTAGTGTTAAAACTGAGTAAAGCTATCCCTTATATACGTTCTGTCTTTATGCAGGCTCAGTAGAATATGAAAATCAGAATATTCATCCCAATTATTCTTATACTGGCCGTAGGTCTAGCATCTATCAATATATGGCTATCAAGGACGCTGGATTTACATTTAGACAAAATCGAAAAAGCTGAAGAAAAACAATTCAATGCATATCGCTTAGCTGATCACTTACGTCACTCATCCGATGACCTTACTCGATTTGCTCGTAAATACATTCAAACCGGTAACCTCGATTATAAAGATCATTTCGTTCAAGTACTGGCCATCCGTGATGGCAAACTTCCTCGACCTATAAACTACGATGGCATTTATTGGGACTTAGTCATTGCAGAGCGACTTCCTAGCCCAGGTTCAGATCCTGAAACGAAGGCAATTTCTCTTCGTGAGCTTGTGCGACAAGCTGAAGTCACCAACGCAGAGTTTGCGTTAATCAATCAAGCACTGGAGCGCTCAGATAAACTAGCACTAATCGAGGAGCTGGCGTTTGCCGCAACTGAAGGCAATTATAAAGACCCTAAAAGCGGAAAAAAAATCACAGGCAGGCCCAATCATGAATTAGCTAGAGAACTACTTTATGATAAAAAATACTTACAAGCCAAAGCCGATATCATGCAACCTCTAGCTGATTTTGTAGACTCTCTCACTCAGCGTACTCATGAAAACATAACACTCTTAGAGAAAGAAGAAAAAGATATACTACGTTGGCAGTTTACTACCGCTTTAGGACTTCTTTTACTTACATGTCTTCTATCGGGAATTATTATTTTTCAAGTACTTAAACGAGTTGGTCGGTTAGCAAGAGCAGCTAACAAAATAAAAAAAGGGAATTTAAAAGCTCGCTCAAATGTGAAGGGTAAGGATGAACTTGGGCATCTCGGAGAAACGTTCGACCATATGATCGAAAAACTCGCAAGTAGTTTAGACGAACTTGAAATCGAAAAGAAAGAAGTAGAAGCTAAAAACTTAGCATTACATGAAGAAAGCGAAATTAAAAATCGTTTTATAGGTATGGCCGCCCATGATCTGAGAAACCCACTTTCATCTATTAGAGGGTTCTCAGAGATCATCTTAGAAAATCCCGATTTAACCGTTAATCAACGAGAATTCCTAAAACTCATAAAAGATAATAGTTCGGCCATGTTACAGATGGTCAATGAATTATTAGATGTTTCCGTCATCGAAAGCGGAGGCCTTAAAATAAAGCCCATTGATACTAATTTAAAAACAATATTGAACGAACATTTAAAAGTTTTACAACCTGTGGCCAATGCAAAACAGATTAATCTCATTATCGATATCGAAGATGAATGCAACTGTCAAATCGATCCAGATAGAATTGGTCAAGTCATAGACAACCTCGTATCCAACGCCATTAAATTTTCACATAATCGTACGACTGTCACTATCACTATAAGCAAACAAGAGAATCATGTTCTGCTATCTGTACGCGATGAAGGTCCAGGCCTTACCGATGATGATAAATCAAAGATGTTTGGTGATTTTCAACGACTCTCTGCCAGACCTACCGGCAATGAATCTAGTACAGGTCTCGGGCTTTCAATTGTAAAAAGAATCATCAATGCGCATAACGGTGAAATCATTGTAGATAGCATTTACAAAGAAGGCACAACTTTTACAGTTAAGCTACCCATAATTTTCCAATCTCAAGTAAGTAAAAACCTAACATAGCGTAACCTAGGGCAATTGATAAAGGTGATTAATGGCAGATGTTAATAAAATCAAAGCACTCATAGTCGATGATGAAATGCATATCAGAGAGCTAATGAAGGCAGTTTTAAGCAGCATGAATGTCGACATATCTGGCGAAGCCAGCAATGGTGAAGAGGCCGTTAAACTATATCAAGAAACCCACCCTAATGTAGTTTTGTTAGACATCAACATGCCCGTCATTGACGGTGTTACTGCACTCAAGGAGATCAAAAAAATTGACCCTCAATCTTTCGTAATCATGCTGACCTCAATAACCAACATGGACACAATTCAAACCTGCATTGATGCCGGCGCAGGTGGCTATATACGTAAAGACACACCCATTGATGAAATAAGAAAAAATATAAAATCTGCATGGGAAAATAGATAAAGGGCATTAATGTACAGCAGGAAATACTATGAGCAAAAGCACCAAAGATGATTACAAATCTAGCAAATTTGACTTGCAAGAAATGCTGGAACAAATCAAGAAATCTCCTTCACAAGGAGGAAGTGGTGATTCTCAAGTTTCCCAAAGCGATATAAATGAAATGTTCAAAAACAAGAAAAAAGGAGCTGATAAATGAGTACATCAAGTCTCATACAAAATCTCCTCGACTACAATCTTGCGAGCAAACAAGAATTAAAAGAATTACTCAATCAGTTCAATAATGATGACTTTGAAGTCGCTCAGTATTTATTCGAAAATGCGAAACTAATTAATGAACGAAAACTAATCGGCAAAGCGTTTGGGGATAGCATTAATACCGCACACATCCACCTAGAGAAGTCATTATTTCAGGAGACCGCACTAGAAAAATTCGACAAAGAAATGGTTAAAAATCTGGTGTGCATTCCCATATATATTTTCAATAAAACCCTAACCGTTGCAGTGAGTGATCCGCTTAATAAAAATCTAGTTGAAAAAATATCAAAAATTTGTGGAATGCCAATAAGTCCTGTTTTCGCATTTCCATCTGAAATTGAAAATAGCATAGCAATACAATACGGTTCAGGATCCGAAATAGAAGATCTATCAAACACACTAAGTGAAGGTCACTTATTCGAAGAAAACATGGATATTGAGACCCTAAAACAACTCTCTCAAAAAGGAGATATTATTCGAATTGTAAATGGACTACTCCTACTTTGCTTAAAACATGAAGCTAGCGATATTCACATTCAACCCATGACAAAGAAAATCAGTATTCGATTTAGAATTGATGGGCTCTTACAAGAGCTTGTAGAGCTAAATCACAATGTGCTGCTACCTATTATATCTCGCTTAAAAGTCATGGCTAATTTGGACATCACCGAAAAACGCTTACCTCAAGACGGGCAATTAGAATTAACTCTAAAAAATCGCAGCTTCCCATTCCGACTATCAACAGTTCCTTCTGTTCTAGGTGAAAAAGCCGTCATAAGAGCTTTAGGCTCTGCAAATGACTCCATGATTATGCCTATGGAAGAACTAGGTTTATCCCAACACAACCAAGCTTTGCTCGAAAAAGTGATTTCCAGACCCAATGGCGTTCTGTATGTCACAGGCCCTACCGGCTCAGGTAAAACCACGACTCTGTATTCCATTCTTGGAAAACTACACAATCCAGAAATCAACATCATCACAGTCGAAGACCCAGTGGAAATTACACTTGATGGTGTCACTCAGATCCAGGCTAATAAAAAAGTCGGGTTGGATTTCACCTCAGCTTTAAGGTCTATATTGCGCCAAGACCCAGAGGTTATATTGATTGGTGAAATTAGAGATTTAGAAACCGCCAAAATTGCTTCTGAAGCGGCTTTAACAGGTCACCTAGTGATGTCTACATTGCACACCAATGATTCAATTCAAGCCATTGTAAGATTGATTGAGCTAGGGCTAGAGCCTCATTTGGTAGCGCCGTCCGTTTATGGCGTAGTAGCACAACGCTTGGTTCGCCGCATCTGCGATCATTGCAAAGAAAGTTACACCCCCAGCCAAGATGTAGTCGAGTCGCTTTTTTATAATATTGGGAATACCCCTGTCACATTTTATCGTGGCCGTGGTTGCAAAGACTGTAACCATACTGGCTATTCGCGACGTGTAGCCATTCATGAAGTCATGCTAATCAATGATGAAATTCGAGATCAAATAGCCAAGAACGCTTCGATCATAGATATGAAACGCGAAGCCACTCAGCTAGGACTCCGTTCACTTAAATATGACGGCATTCTCAAAGTATTAAGAGGCCTGACAACTCTAGAAGAAATCAATCGCGTAGCCGGTGACTAATACCATATCGAGTATTCGATCCAGACTCTTGTCTATAAAAGGCTAAATCCCGACATCAAAACTACTTACACATCTAATAAATTATTTCGAATAAATCCCATAAAAAGCATAACAACCCATCTATTAGCCAAACACTACATAGAGTGCTAAGGTAGACAATAATTTAGATCTCTAAATAAAATACACTAAAGCACAGCAAATATGTCCGCCAAAGGCGATTCCATGAAAACAAAACTATCTGTACAGAACGTGTACAAGATTTTTGGCAAGCACCCCAAAAAAGCCATGTCTTTGCTGGAGCGAGGAAAAAGCAAAGACGACATTTTTAGCTCAATCGGACAAACCGTTGGGGTTAACGATGCTTCCTTCGATATTTATGAAGGGGAAATCTTCGTCATCATGGGGTTATCCGGCTCGGGTAAATCCACCATGGTGCGCATGCTCAACCGCTTAATCGAACCCACCAAGGGGAAAATTTTTCTCGATGACGTGGACATCGCCCAATTAAACGACGAAGAGTTACGCCAAATTCGCCTGCATAAAATCTCCATGGTGTTTCAATCATTTGCCTTAATGCCCCATTTGAGTGTGCGCGATAACGTGGCCTTTGGTTTGGACTTAGCCGGCGAAGTGAGCGAAACCGAACGCATTGAACGCGCAAATGCTGCACTGGATCGCGTGGGGTTACTTGCTAACGGTGACTCCCTGCCCAAAGAATTGTCCGGCGGCATGCAGCAGCGAGTCGGTCTTGCGCGCGCGTTATGCATCAACCCAGATGTACTTTTAATGGACGAAGCGTTTAGCGCATTAGACCCTTTGATTCGCACCGAAATGCAGGATGAGTTATTACGCTTACAAGCGGAAGACAAACGCACCATAGTGTTTATTTCTCACGATTTAGACGAAGCGGTTCGCATCGGTGATCGCATTGCCATTATGCAAGATGGTGACGTGGTACAAGTGGGCACGCCGGATGAAATTATTAATCAACCGGCCAACGATTATGTGCGCTCGTTTTTCCGCGGTGTGGATGTGAGCACCATTTTAACGGCAAAAGATGTTGCCCGTCGTAAGCAACAAACCCTGATCAAGAAAACCTCCGATACTGGCTTAAGCACCAGCTTACAATTGTTAAAAGATAACGATCGCGATTTTGGCTACGTGGTGGATGCCAGCAATCATTACATCGGTGTCGTTTCCATCGACTCACTCAAACAAGCTCAATCCAAACAACAAAGTTTGGAGCACGCGTTATTAAAACAACCTCATGCCATTGATGCGGACACACCCCTGGGAGACCTCATCAGCGATGTGGCACAAGCGCCATGCTCCCCTGCTGTCATCAATGATCAAGGCAAGTTCTTAGGCATCATCAGTAAAACCATTTTATTAGAAGCATTAGATCGCCAAACAGGAGACCCGTTATGAGTCAAGACAACGCCTGGGGCGCGCAACAAGAAACCGATGCCAGCTATCTTGCTGATAAAAGCCAAGTGACAGAGCCCTCTTTTGATTGGACTGAACCTTTCACCGTGGACGGCGGCATCATTCCGTTAGACGATTTAGTCGATGCCACCATTAATGCCGTGGTGCCGGTGTTACGTCCTATCTTCCAAGTGATTGCCGAACCCATCGCCTGGATTCTTAACGGCATCGAAGCATTATTACTTTGGATACCGGCGCCGTTTATTATCGTCGCGCTCGCGTTACTAGCGTTAAAATTTTCAACTCGCGCCATCGCCATTGGCAGTTTTGTGGGGTTACTTAGCATCGGTTTAATCGGTGCTTGGGATGCAGCCATGACCACATTGTCTTTGGTCATTACCTCTTTGTTTTTTTGCATCATCATCGGCTTGCCCATGGGCATTTGGTTATCTCGCAGTGACAAAGCAGTTTCCATTGTGCGTCCCATTTTAGATGCCATGCAAACCACACCCGCATTTGTGTACTTGATTCCCATCGTCATGGTGTTCAGCCCAGGCAAAGTGGCCGGTGTGATCGTCACCATTATTTTTGCCGTACCACCTGTCATTCGTTTAACCAATCTTGGCATACGCCAAGTGCCGGCAGATTTAATCGAAGCCGCCAAAGCGTTTGGCACCAGCCCACGACAACTACTATTTAAAGTGCAACTGCCTTTAGCCTTACCCACCATCATGGCGGGCGTCAATCAAACCCTCATGCTAGGTCTTTCTATGGTGGTGATTGCTTCCATGATTGCCGTGCCTGGACTGGGCTTAATGGTGTTGCAGGGTATTGGTCGTAACGATATTGGCATCGCCACCGTGGGCGGTTTAGGCATTGTCATTTTGGCCATTATCTTAGATCGCATCACGCAACACATTGGCAGCAAACAACATAAATAACAGGAGACTTCCATGAAACTCATGTCCTCACTTATCTTAATACCCTCGCTGATGCTTTCAGCTTTGGTAGGATGTAGCGATGATGCTGCCGAAACCCAAGCAGCCTCCACGTTAAAGCCGGGCGCAGGAATCAGTGTTACTGCATTTCATAGCCCTATTGCAGAAGAAAAATTTCAAACCATCATCATCAATCGAGCACTGACAGAACTAGGTTACGATGTACAACCTATCGTTGAAGTGGATTACAGCGCGGGCTACACCGCCATCGCTCAAAACGATATTCAATGGGCGGCCATCAGTTGGGACCCGTTGCACAATGACATGTTTATGAATTCGGGCGGCGGTGAAAAGCTGGTAAAACTTGGACAATATATTTCAGGTGCTGCGCAAGGTTATTTAATTGATAAAGCCACCGCAGAAAAATACAACATCGACACCATAGACGATCTAACCGATCCAAAACTCGCCAAACTGTTTGATGCCACTGGCGACGGCAAAGCCGATTTAACGGGCTGCCAACCTGGCTGGGGATGTGAAACTGTGATCAATCACCAACTGGATGCCTTCGCTCTACGCGACACAGTGAATCATGTGCAAGGCTCATACGCGGCCATTATTTCCGATACTATTTCCCGCTACAAAGCAGGCAAACCCATTTTGTATTACACCTGGACGCCTTATTGGGTATCAGGCATTTTAATTCCAAATAAAGATGTGGTGTGGTTACAAGTGCCTCATTCAGAACACCCACAAGGCATTGATACGCAATTGTCCAACGGTGATAACTATGGCTTTAGCGTCAATAGTGAACGCATCGTGGCCAACAAAGCCTTTATCGATGCGAATCCGGCCGCGTCTACGTTATTTAAATTAGCCAAACTCAGCATCAATGCCGTATCCGCCGAGAACAAACTCATCGCCGATGGTGAAAACACCGTGGCCGATATTAACCGACATGCAGACAACTGGATTAAAAACAATCGCGGTCATTTTGATGCTTGGTTGAAAGCCGCTCGCAATGCCGCTCTAAAATAAAACCGGTATCCCATCATAGAAAGGAGTCTCACGACTCCTTTTTTATGTGTAACGGAGTATGATTCCACGAAACACACACGTGGAAAAAACATGGACGTTTTATTCAACAACCTCATTCAAACGATCAACCTTTCTTATTGGCAACAAATCTTTGCCATCTGTGGCATCTGCTTACTGCTCGATGCACTTATCATGTCTCAGCTCAAAGGTCCTCACCGCGCCGAGCGCAGTCATTACCTGCTAAGCATTCTTTCCGTAGTGTGTTATTTGCCGTTATACACCCTAGATAGTGAAAGTTTCCGCCATTATTGGATGCAAATTTTATTAGGCTTGTACCTGTATGACCTTGCCATCATCGCACGGGATTTTCGCCAATTAAAATCCAGCTACCGTGTTTTCTACTCTGTGCATCACGGTATGAGTTTGATTTTATTCTTTGTGTGGCATTTAACGTTTGTGCCGTTTACGGATGCCATGGCACTGGGAGCGCTGCTTTGGGTAAGCAGTGATGTATGGCGCTGGGCAGAACAAGTATGGCGATTAAGCGGTCGCTATAGCAGTAACCGATTACGCGATAGTGTGTGGTACTTAGAGCGAGGCCATCGCGTATTGGCTTACCTCATTTATCTATGGGTTTTGGATTTCAGCTTTAACTACCCATCAGAATTAGTGCTACTCGCCAGTGGATTATTAATGGATATGATCGACACCTACTTTCAAGCGCAAGCGCGGCGAGTATATAAACTCAAACAAAATCTCATATCGAGCCAACACTCAACGGCGATGGATTCGCTAAAACCCAAAAAGAAAGGCAAGCACGCTGCTTAATCTTGATACCACATAGAAAGGGCCACTTGCTCCATGGCATACCACTGATCCCCTTGCGGCTTCCATTGATCGAAATTGCGTGTGGCGGCCAATAGAAAATCCATCAAGCCCAGATGTTGCCTCAGTACACGGGCATGACGATGGGGCACAGTAGGATGAAACAAACCACTAAAACTTAAAATTTGTATGGGGCGTTTTTTCACCCAATTCCATGACCCCATTTCTAAGGTGAGGGGTAATAATAATTTATTCTGTTGCTGACATTGACGATGAAAATAATCCCACACATCGCCATGACTTAAATACGCGGTGGATTGCGGCTCAAACTTATAATTATGGTTTGGGTAATTACGCTCCCATAAAATCTTCAAGGCCATATACACAGGCACGTCGCTAATGGGCTGGCGACGAAACGCATAGGGAATCCACAGCTGATCGCGAAAGCCAAAGCCACTGTGAATATCTAACGCCAACACAGGCTTGTCTGGTTGAGTGAATCGCTCAATCACTTGCTGCAGCACTTGAAATTCCATTTGTATCGACGCGCCTTTTTTGCCGCGATACCAGGGTAAGCGTTTACTGATACGCTGCCCGCCAAGTAAAAACGGCACAGGATCCTCAGCTTCAATGGGCGCGTGTCGATTAATATCCACGCCATTACCATTTGCCCGTGTGTTTAAATACATTCCCACAGGGTTCACCATGGGCAAAATCACAATGGCCACTTCTTCTTCAAACTGGCTACGCCACAAACCATCCCAACGGTAACGCTGCACCAGTGATTGCAACCATGCCAATAACGCCTGCGTGCCAATGCGTTCAACCCCATGAATGGCAGCGGTAATAATCAAAGTGGTTTTGCTGGTATCGGGATTGCCAATGACCAACTGCGGAATGGGCAAGGTGATGTTATTCACTGGCACATGAGCCAGCACATCCACTTGAATCACATCTTGATTTTGGAAAATGATTTTATCCAGTTCGAGATATTCCGGCACATAGGTTTTAAGCTGACCTTTGTGACATTGAATGAATTCATGGAACTGCGCAGCATTGGTCAGCGCCGAATCGGCTTCATTGAAAGTTACTTGGGTATCAGGCATGGGTTCATCAAGCACTAGAGGAAGTGGTTGCGACGCCAAGGAGGACGTTTCCACGTTCACAGTCATTCATCATCTACCATTAGAAAATTGTAGCCAATGCTAATGCAGGTGAATGACTATGTCGTGGATGTCATAAAAATTTAATATTAGCTGCTAGATCTCTCTACCCAAGCCTCATTCTTCTGATAAGTTTGTTTACGTTGAAGGTATGCATCCTTCCAAGTTTGATAATAAGGATACACATTCAACCTACGCGATATTTGAGTGATTGCTTTATCTTGAGACTCAATAGCTTTAGAAAATAATCCCATTCGAGCAAGCACCGCTGCCTTTGTATCGTGATATATGAAATCATAATTTTCCTCAACAGCATCCTCAGATGGCATGAATTTCATCAAATCTAAATTTTTACGAAATTCGTCATCATAATGTACGGCTAGCTTCCAGATATATTGCAGCTCCGACATGACATTTTCACTATTTTCAATAGCCTTTAAATATAGTGCATGTGCGAGACGATAGTCTTTTTTCACACCAAGACCGTAAGAAAAATTTTCAGCAAGACGTAATAAAACGGGAGGAAATGTTTTGTACTTTTGTTGCTTTAATAACCGGTTAGCGTCTAAATCATTATCGGCAATATCATCCTCTAACCAAATAACGCCTTGTATATAGGGTACATAATAATTTAATGGTTGATCGTAAATTGTTGGCTCCATATCTGAGAATAAATCCATATATTTTTGTGCTTTATCAATATCTCTCGGAACATGGGTATCCTTAGAATAAATCAAAGCCAATATCAGAGAACTCCCCCGATCTCCTTCCTTAATACCTTTTTCAAGATGAGGGATAGCTTCAATAATTTGATCACTTTCGATATGGTCAATGGCCTTTCCTGTACTCGTGGTGGCGCAACCCAATAGAGGTGAAATCAAACAAACTAACAACAGGGTTCTAAACATTCCAAAATTCCTTTTTAAGATCTGATATTCTACCATCAAACACTCAAAATACTCAGGCGTAATCTCACAGAATGAAACATATTGCCGTGTTTGTAGATGTACAAAATATCTACTACACCACTCGAGACATGTATAAGCGCTCCTTTAATTACAAAAAACTTTGGGCTGACTTAAGCGCCCAAGGCACAATCACCCATGCTTATGCGTATGCCATTGATCGTGGTATCGACAGCCAAATTAAATTTCAAGATGCCCTGCGCAATATCGGCTTTGAAGTCAAACTCAAACCCTTTATTCAACGTCGTGATGGTAGCGCCAAAGGGGATTGGGATGTGGGCATCACCATAGATGTGATGGAAGCGGCTCCCGATGTGGACGAAGTGGTATTACTCAGTGGGGATGGGGATTTTGCCATCCTGCTTGAAAAAATCCGCGAGAAATATCAGGTGAAGACCAAGGTCTACGGTGTGGAATTTTTAACCGCCAATGGCTTAATACAAAGCTGTGATGAATTTGTGAATATAGAAAAAGATATGCTCATATAAAGCGTGAAATAACATTTCTATCTAACAAACCCTATCAAGACAAATTGCGCCATGCCGATATCTTCTCTATTGGCTTAGGAGCAATTATGAAAATCGCCTCTTCGAACCTATTGCTACACCAGAATACGCAAAGGCAAAGTACTGCAGCGCGTGCGCTGCACACTTCAGTTAGCGTTAATCAAAACCAATTCACCGCCTCAGCCGATAGCGCCACCATTCGCCGAGCACAATTGATCGAAGCATTAAGCAGTATCAATAGTAATGGCCTGAGCGTTGTGACCGACGCAAATGGCAACACCAAAATCTCACAAAGCACCTATGCCATCGCCGATATCACGCGCCTAGCGTTAGAACAAGACATTCAAATTCAAGCGGTTTCTTTTGTTAATCCAAGCCGTGAAAACGTTGTGAACATTACCGTTGATCGAGTCATGGCATTTGAAACCAGCAACAACCTTCAGCTCAGTTCCTTCGGTTCGGTGACAACAGAAGATGGCCGTAACATCGATTTTTTATTAGAACTAAATTATCAACGGGACATGCAGGTAACACAAACCAGTCAGTTTAGAGGCAATCGTAATTTGATTGATCCGTTAGTCATTAACCTGACTGGAGGGCCTGCCCAATTAAGCGATCAATACTTTGAATTTGATTTAAACAGCGATGGCATGAACGAGCAATTACATCAAACTGCCAGCGGTACTGGATTTTTAGTCTTGGATAAAAATGACAACGGCATCATAGATGATGGCAGCGAAATGTTCGGCCCCAGTACCGGCTTAGGTTTTCAAGAGCTGGCTGCCTATGATGAAGATGGCAACGGCTGGATCGATGAAAATGACAGCATCTTTAGCCAATTATCCTTCATGGATTTTACGGCCGACGGTGAACAGCGTATTCAAGGCATTGCCGACGTGGGTCTTGGGGCCATCGCCCTTGAATCCATTAATATGGATTATGGTCTTTATGACAGCCAAGGTAACTTTCAAGCTCAGGTCGCTCGCAATGGTGTGGCCTTAATGGAAAACGGTTCCGCCGTGAGCATCCAAGAAATTTATTACCCAGGGCAAGCCACTGGCATGGGTGAATTAGAAAACACATCAACCATCGACATTAATAACACCGGAGATATATCGCGCAACGCATCCGCACTGACACAATTTCAAGTTAACGATGAAATCGTCAGTGCGCGCAATGAAAATACCCGAGTGAGAGTGGTGCCCAGTGTTTCCAGTTTTAATCTTCCATTTAATAATCTGCCTGCCAATACATCCAATACAAACCAGAACCAAAGCAACCAAGCTCAAAGCAACCAGGTTCAAACTTCAAATACTCAATCCGCTCCTGAAAATATGAACACCACAGCAGAGGCGCAAGATAAACGCGCGGCTATTCAGGCTTATTTTCAACAAAGAATAGAAAGTGATTACGGCGAACAGCTCGCCACCTCTTCGCCAGCCAACACACAACCCAGTGATCGCGTGCAAGTTGATGACTTAAGCCAATCCGTTTCATGGGATTACAGCCAAACTTATTTTCAAGGGGAAACTCAGGGGGATAAAAAACTGCATGAATTGCAATTATTAGTGCAGAGCTTAAAAGAGATTCGCGAACGGCAGATCAAACTGCAAGAAAAGCTAGACATCTATCATCAGGTGAAATAAAGCCCCATAAAAAACGAGCCACTTGGCTCGTTCTTAATGCTAACAGTAGGTGTTAGATGCTCATGATGTGTTTGCGATAATACTGCATCTCTTCAATGCTTTCGCGAATATCATCTAATGCTTGGTGGGAGCCTTTTTTGGTTAAACCCGTTAACTTATCTGGCGCCCAACGGCGAGCCAATTCTTTTAACGTGCTCACATCGATGTTGCGATAGTGAAAAAAGTCTTCCAGTTCCGGCATGTATTTATTCAAGAAGCGACGATCTTGATGCACGCTGTTACCGCACATTGGGCTCACCCCTTTCGCCACATGTTGCTGTAAGAAAGCAATGGTTTGTTTCACCGCTTCGGCTTCATCCACCTTGCTGTCTTTTACACGCTGAATTAAGCCCGAATTGCCATGGGTCTTAGTGTTCCAGTCATCCATGTTATCTATGATGCTATCTGGTTGGTGAATGGCCAACACCGGACCTTCTGCTAACACGTTCAAATCGCCATCTGTCACTATGGTGGCAATTTCAATGATCACATCCGTGGCGGGCTCTAAACCCGTCATTTCTAGATCGATCCAAATAAGATTATGCTTCTTTTCCATTACTTCACCTTTATTGCCCTTGGCGCTGATTTAGCCCAAAGACCTATATAATTCTGCGGGGCACTGCCAAGCAGTTTAGCATAGCTCTGACGTTCTTTTGGATTCGCTCTCAAGGCGAAATGACGACGAACTAATGGATTAATTCTAGGATTTTCAACACTGAGAGCGAATCCAAAAGGGCGTCCCTTAGGGCGGGCACTGACGGATATTCTGCTGTGTTACTCAATTTGAAAAGGTAATGACATTCTCTGCATTGAGTGTCTTGCATAATACCCTTCATCGACCCGCAGAGCAGTGTTAAACTGCTTGGCAATGCCCCAGCCCAATTTGAACACATATCTATGTCGAAACGAAAGCTCAGCAAGCGGCAAGCTTGGCGAATTAGCAAAATTCAACAAGAACGCAGTGAGCGCGCCCAAAAGAAAGAAGAGCAAATCCACGAAGAACTGGAAGGCGGCGATCTGGGCCCGGAACAAACCGGACAAGTGATCGCCCACTTCGGCACTCAGGTGCTGATCGAAGGGGACTCTGGTGAGCAAAAGCGCTGCCATATGCGCGCCAATCTGGGCGGATTGGTCACGGGGGATTCTGTGGTGTGGCGCATTGGCAATGATGAGCACGGCGTGGTGGTTGCTAAAAATGAGCGTGAAAGCGAACTGCAACGCCCCAATATGTACGGCGAGCTCAAAACCGTGGCGGCCAATATTGATTACATGGTGATCGTCGTGGCCCCTGAGCCCCATGCCCACCGCAACCTGATCGATCGCTATTTAGTGGCCGCAGAAATGAGCGGCATCGAGCCGGTTTTATGCTTGAACAAAATTGATTTAATTAACGCCGATAACCAAGAGCACTTTTTACACCTAGTGCACGATTACCAAGAAATTGGCTATCGCTTTATTCAAGCCAGCACCAAGACCGACTCTGGCTTGGATGATTTAAAAAGCCTGCTTAAAGATCGAATCAGCGTATTTGTGGGGCAAAGCGGCGTGGGGAAATCCAGCATCATCTCCACCTTGCTACCGGATGAAGACATTCGTGTGGGAGCCTTGAGCGAACAAAGCCGCAAGGGCAAACACACCACCACCACCGCCACGCTGTTTCACTTCCCCAGCGGCGGCGACTTGATCGACAGCCCAGGGATACGTGAGTTTGGCTTATGGCACATGGAGCCCCATGAGATTTTAGAGGGCTTTAAAGAGTTCAAGCCCTTCATTGGCACCTGTAAGTTCCGCGACTGCAAGCATGACGCTGAACCCGGCTGTGCCATCAAGCAAGCCCTAAACGACGGCCATATCAGCGAGCGCCGTTACGACAGCTATCAGCAAATCATAGATAGCCTCGAAGACGTGGCCATGCGCCCCCACTAACCCTATTTTTGCTGAGTGCAAGCATGGCTTTTTACATATTAGTGACCATACTTAAAGGACTACCAACCAGTATGGTCTAGCTATGCATTTGCTCATGTACACCAGTCAGTACACTGGTGAGATCGACGATATACCCAAGCATTTTCGCGATATATTAGTGGCGTCCCGCCAGAACAATCCAAAACTCAATATCACAGGCGTGTTATTTTTTGATGATGGGCACTTCATCCAAATATTGGAGGGAGAAAAAGATGCTCTGCACGAGCTTATGGAAAAGATACGGCTCAACCCCATTCATAAAAATCTTAATGTATTAATCGACAGTCCCATTGAGCAAAGAGAACTGGCCGATTGGAATATGAAAGCGTTCAACTTTCCTAATGAGTTACATAAAGATTGGCAAGTCTTACAGGATTTACGTGACGCGTATTTGGAAAACTTCAAGATTTCCACCAAACAAATTATTGGTTGGCTGAAACATTTTATTGAAGACTACGCCAACTTTCGGCATTTGGAACATTAAAAAAGGGCCCGAGCCCTTTTTTGTTTATGCATTATTTTGATTTAATACCATGCACAAGGGCAGACAAATAAGCGCAGCGTTTTGGCTGCCCCTCTGGCAGAGTTACATTTGTACCCTACCCTACAAGCTGAAAATTAGATTCCATTGCTTTGTCCCGTATACTTACCAAACCTTGGTACTGCGATGACAGGTACCAACCCTCCGCCTTTTCTCTAGTTGGGAAGCTGATAATTGCCTGATATTCAGGATGCTCTTTACTATTCAAAGGCTGAGGTATTGATTTTGCTAAAAACTCGCCTTCAAACTCAGAAATAGTCGACGCTGCCTTAGCACTATATTCTTGTAATAGCTCCATATCCTTGGGAGTAAACCCTACGATAATGTATGCGGCCATAGCTAACCTCCAATTGATTTTAGTTGTGTTGTTAACGCAAGTGCCATGCTAACATCATGTCTTTTTTAAACAATATCGAAATAATTAAATTACTGTTTAGAATAAATGAACAATATTAAACTACTCCCTCGCCTAATGACTTTTGCCACAGTAGCACAAAAGGGGTCATTCACTGATGCTGCAGTACATTTAGGCGTCTCCAAATCCTCGATCAGCCAGCAAATCAGTGCACTTGAATCCGAGCTAGGCGCTAGGCTGTTAAATAGAACAACTAGGGAAGTTTCATTAACCGCTTTGGGTTTCAAATTACTAGACCGCTGCACTATGCTGCAAGATCAGTTATCTCTACTTTTCAATGATTTGAATGATGCAACTATAAGCCCAAGTGGGCGATTTTCTATCACCTTTCCACATAGCTTACAGTCAGAAATCATTATCCCTGCAATAAAACAATTACTAAGTGAATATCCCAATTTAGAGCCAGTACTGATTGCCGATGATAAGCCACTGGATCTAGTTGAGAATGGATTAGATGTCGCAATACATGTAGGCGAGCTTCCTGACAGTGGGTATAGAGCTTTACCTGTAGGGTCTTTGGTAGAAATTTTTTGTGCGACACCGTTATATCTTAGTAAAAATGGGAGCATTCTTAGTAAGGATGAATTAGTAACACACAACTGGATAACAACTGCGTGGCAAAAAGCTAAAACATCAGTAACTCACATAGACAGTAATGAAAGAGAAGATTTGAAATTAAATGTCTTTTCAAAATGCAACACACTACCTGCAGCCATTGAGATGACTTTAAACCACCTAGGAATTGCATTAATTCCAGATATTGTCGCGCGTCCATTAATAAAATCGGGCCAACTAACTCATATTGTGAAGAATCTTCAAGGACCACAATGGCCAGTTTATACAGTACACGCCTACCAGAACGAAAAGCCAATTCACATTGCTCGATTCCACCAAATAGTTTGTCGACTCTTCGAAAAAATGTAACGCCTTGCTGAGGGGCGCAGCCGGAAAAGGGGCGAGAGTGGAGCGCACAAAATGTCGAAGCCATTGCGCGAAACGAAGCCCCAAGGCTGCGTCCGTTCCAGCAATTTGTTATGTCGATTCCTTGGGAGATGGTAGTTTCATTTTATACTTTCTCAAACAAAAATAGGTAATGTAGAAGCAAATAATGCCAGGGATCCAGTGTCCAAAAAGATCAGCATATGAATAAAATATATCAATCTGATTCATGTCTTTCCACGAAGTAAAACCTTCCGGGACAGGATTGAGAATAGAAAAAATAGACATTATTAAGAAGGGAACAGCAAGTACCCACTGAAACCACCGCCTCTTCCATGTTATATCGTGCCCAGAACTTTTTGACTTGGCGATTATTTTACTGTCGCGATACATTAAATAAGGAAGCCCACCAATAATAGCCAATGATATTAGTGCTACGAAAGATACTATTAGCCATCCGATCATAATTTACTCCTTCAATTAAGGTGTCTGCTCATATTTAAGGTAGACATAACGCCTGCAGTTGCACACGGAGTTCCGCAAGCTGCACTTGTTAAAAGTTCTAGTACCAGTCTTCATTTGGATTCTCAGTTTTGTACTTTTTGGCAATTTCTTCTGCTTTCGGGTTTTCAAAATACTCAAGCTGACTATGAGCCCAAAACCTTACATCTCTGTGTTCACTGGTAAGCTCTGACGCTAACACTGTTATCGCTTTCTCATTTTTACAATGACCCAATACTTCAATGAGCTTACTCCGGCGATCTGGATTTAGCTCATTTTGCATTAACGCAGTAATTTGCTCCAAATACTCATCAGCAAAACCTATTAACCAATGAAACCCATCTTCATAGGTCATCGGGTCTTCGCTTCGGAGCATATCTATTGCTTGCTTAAACTCTTGCTCGGTCATACGTTTTGACTTTTAACGCCCAAAGCAGCAGTTTATCCGCTGCCTTTGTTTGTTAGCTATTTCCTTTTGATGGATATTCCATCCCATTCGTAGTCAGCATATTCAATATTATCACGATCAGTATCATGCATAGGATTGAAATATACTGGTGTTTTTATAGTAAGAATCCCATTTTCAAAACTAGACTCTTGCAAGTCAGAACACTGCCCAAAAACTTCAGATTCTTTAATCTCCCGGTTTCGTAAGTCATAGATCCGAAACTCTGCTGCGCAGGCCATGCCCCCAGAGGTAAATGAAACAATATAAATTTTACCGGATTGAGTATTAAACGAAGTGACTTCTTCTACTGCGTAGCTAGCTTCTTCAGAGCGGATAATCTGGTTTGACGCGAATATTTTAAATACTCCATTCTCGGTCTTAGATATAACCAACTCCATTGGTTCTACTGGACCACAGGCTAGTAAAAATAGTGAAATTAGAGGGATTAATATTCTCAATTTTATAATTCTCAGATAGCTAACGCTTAAAGCATGGGCTAGCGTTAGCGAGTCCCATGCCTTTATTTGTTAGTGGTTTTCCGGTAATCATCTTTTATACCTTCTTGAAGTTGATAAAGGTAATGTGCAATCTCATCCGGATTTATACTATCTTGAAAAAATGCATCTTCAGTCGTAGATAGTACCGAGTCTCTCGATTTAGCCTCTAATTCAGAACGAACAAACTGGATATAATCATCCTCATTCTTTTTAGGATTAATGGAGTCTTTGATCTTTCCCTTGAGGATGAGTAAGTTTCCACCAAGCGTGTCATCTATATAAACCTTTATAGTGCTGGCCAACGCTGTCAATTCGTAACTTTGATCTCCAAAATCAAGGTATGACTTCTCCGCTTTAATTTGAAACTCTCTATATTGCTTACTATCAGATTCCGAGTTATTGAGTTTATATAGTGCCAAGTAAATATTTCTATGGTGTGCGTATATTCTATGATGAATAGCATCACTACCAAATTTATTTAGCTTTACAATTACCTTTTCGAGAATCTCATGCTTAATTTTAAACTCTTCATATAAGCGACCCTTTTCGTACTGCAATTCCCACAATCTATTCTTGTAGTCTTCTAATTTTTCGGAATAATTTAGTTTTACGTCCTCAATCCTTTCAGTGATCCCAGAAATATCTTCCTTTGTAGCTAAATTCCTTCCCTTCCATGAGACATACTGAACTATAAACGATGTTATTAATGATACGGCTACTGAAACAATTGTATAAATCACGAGCAAATCCCATTGCATATCAAACTCCAATATCCCACTAACATTTTATTCATAAGACCTTGCAAGCTTTCCTACCTTGCAAGCTTTCCTACCTTGCAAGCTAGCGTACCTTACAAGGTAACAAAATCACATTAAGCTGCAATCCAGCCCTTAGCGCAATCCCTAAGACTTAAAATCGGCATATAAAAAAAGGAGCCGAAGCTCCTTTTTAATCATTCTTGCTTTAAACACTTGCGGTTAAGCGATGGCTTGACCCATCATCAGTGGCGATTGCGCTTTGATCTCATCTAAGAACGCCACGGCGTTTTCAGGGAAACATAAGATCACGGTGGAGCCTAACTTAAAGCGGCCCATCTCTGCGCCTTTCTCAAGTTTAATTTCGCCTTGAGTGTAATCTTGCACTTGCGCTTGTTTTGGTAATGGGCAAACTTGGCCTGACCATACAGTTTCGATACCGGCTACGATCATGGCACCCACCAGCACCATGGCCATTGGGCCGTGTTCGGTTTCGAACATACACACCATACGCTCGTTACGGGCAAACAAACCATCTACCCCTTCGGCGGTGGCTGGGTTCACACTGAACAAATCGCCCGGCACGTATACGGTTTCTTTAAGCGTGCCCGCACATGGCATGTGTACACGGTGATAATCTTTTGGTGACAAATAAATCGTGGCAAATTCACCGTTTAAGAATGGCTGGGCACGATCTTTGTCGCCTCCTAATAATTCCACCACCGAAAAGTCACGGCCTTTTGCTTGAAAGCAACGGCCTAATTCGATTTTACCTAATTGGCTCACGGCACCGTCAGCTGGGCTGACTAATTTGGCATCGGCAATAGGACGCGCGCCGTCTTTTAGTTCGCGGGTGAAAAAGTCGTTAAAGCACGCAAATTGCTCAAGATCTTCAATTTTTGCTTCATCCATATTCACGTCGTATTTGGCGGCGAATTTTTTGATGAAGGTGTTTTTAATGAAATCAATTTTGGTGCTGGCAAACCACCCCACTAAACGGCTTAGGGCGTGTTGCGGGATAAGGTACTGACTCAATACAAAAAGTGTATTTTTATTCACTGTGTTTTCCACTTAATTAACAATTAAAAATTTATGCACCGGTCTCGATGGGCGTGTTGGGATCGTTGCCCCATTCACTCCATGAACCGGCATACGCTTGTACGGGCCAGCCTAGTTGCTTACAAATCACATAAGTTAAACCAGAGCGGCGATGAGTCTGGCAATGGGTCACTATGGTTTTATCCCCATGGATGCCAAGCTCGTTTAATTCTTGTTTCACTTGTTCAAGATCGCGCAATTTTAAATGGGCTTCGCTGTCTAACGCACGTGAAAACTCATAACTCTTTGCACCCGGTAAATGTCCACCGCGGGCACTCACGGCTTTTTCACCTGTGTATTCTTGAAATGAGCGCGCATCCCAAATGGCAATGCTGTTGTCTTCGATGGCGCTCAGCAATTGCGCTTTATCTATGGTCACATCTTCATTGATTTCGGTGACGGCGTAACTCGAAGCTGTACCTGTATTCACGGTTTTTTCCACTGGGCATTGTTCGGCTAACCAAGCATGAATGCCACCGTTTAAAAAGCTGTAATGTTTGTGGCCAATGGCATCCAACACCCAAATCATACGACCTGCCCAAGGTCCGCCATCATCGTCATACACCACTACATGGGTATCCGGTGTCAGCCCTAAACGACTAAATAAGATACTCAGCTGCTCTTTGGTGGGTAATAAACCCGGAGCTGGCGGTACGCCCAACTGAATGTGGCTAGGCGCCACATGGATAGCGCCTGGTACATGGGCTGCGCTGTAGGTTTCCGCTTTGCCTAGGTCCAAGATTAATAAATTCGGGTGCGCTAACTGGCTGGCAAGTTCACTGGGTTCAATGATTAATGGCAGGGTCATATGCATGGCCTCAATGTATGTGTGCGGCATTTTAAACAAGCTAGGCGAAAGTGTCAGGTGTTATCGGGTCAAAGTGTCGGTTTATCGTTGTGCATAACGCTCAAGGGCGTGACTGGTACTTTGGCAGACTTTTTTGAACGCTTGGTATTCTTGATCGTTGATGGCTTGTTCTTCTGGGGCCACATCGGCGTAGACCACGCCAATCGGCTTGCCCATGGAAAATAAAGACATGACCATACAGTTTTTGCGCTTGAGGGTACGCACCACCTCAGGTTTGAGCATGTTCATGGCCTGCTCTACGTTGTCAGCATCGATGCGAAAACTGGCAATTTTATCCAGTAACTTAGCGAACAAGCGATTTTCTTGAATGTTAATACGCATTTGACGAACGGGATCATCAGGCTCTATACCAAAACAGTACACAGGCCTTAAGCAGTCCCCCGTTTTATTCAGAATACAAATGAAACCTCGCCCCATACCAATGCCTTGCTGAATGGCTTTGTTGCAGCTCATGAATACCTTATGCACGTCGTTAAACTCAGACACTTGTTTATTCAATTGCCCGATCGCATTGAGTAAAACGCGACGATCCATCTGTCTTGGGGGCACGGTGGCCATAGATAAAACACGTTCCCCTTGTGGGGCCGCTTTCGCTTCGGGCTTAGGTGCTTTTTGCAGAACAATGGCGGGATTCGGGTCTTTTTCCCAACAAAAATACGCTTGCCTTACCCAAGGTCGATCATTAATCGCTTGTTGCGGCCATAACAAAGACACCGCAGGGGGTAGCATTTGTTCGGCCATTAAATGGCGACTGAATTGCACCACTAACTGATGGTTTTGCTGCAACACATGGTTGATATCCAAACCGCTTAAATGGGCCAACGCTCGTTGGCTGCGCATACAGGAATGACTCAACCAGCCCCACTGAGATTGCTGCGCTAAATGATTGAGCAACAACATCACCGTGCTGGGTTTGCTTTTTAAAAAACGCAGGGCGTGGTCATCATCGCTGAACTCTATGTGGCGATCGCTCAGAATCTGTCCCCATTGACGCAGACTCGGCCACTCCGCCCGTTCAAGCAACTGTTGTGATAACGAAGGCAATTGAATACGCCGCCCCAGCATGCGACAAATGTCTTCTAATGAGCAACCAAATACCTCATTTTCCACTTTGCTTGGGGCTTCAAATTCATGCTTGGTGCGGTACTGCCAGTGACTCATGTTGTTGTAGCCCACGTGCCACATATACCAAAGGGGAGCACCGGCAATAATGGTGGCCCACTTGAGTTTTTCTGCTGAGCCACTGTGTGTCTGTTCCGCCCAATGACCGACCAATGAGCCCGCCAATGAACTGCAAGTTTGCGCCTGCAAATACGCTTTTTGTTTTGCATCACTTTTAAGCAGTGACATCTTAGGCACTTGCTTTAAATAGTGAATCACCCCTTGCATACCCAGCATGGTCATGACGTGATTAAGACTCAGAATTTCCACATCCGGATTGTTATTGCGACGATTCGCCGCTAGAAATAAATGCAGGCACAGCGCAGGGTCACGCTCTATGGTGTGAGCCATATCCGCAAGCGAGGCGCCGGATTTGATCTGCTTGGTAAGCAGCACGGCAGAGGCTTTTAAGATCGGGAGCTGAGTCGAGGTGGCCAGTTCCAGCCAAGCTTTCGCCCCTTTTGCAGTTTTTGCTTCCATTCGATTTGAGGAAAGACCTTTTCTAAACTTTAATTAACTATAGTCGGACTTTGAGCAATCTGGCCCATGGATTACACCTTTAATAAAAAAAGGACATGAGGGCCGAGAGGGACAAACAGGAATGTTATTCTTAGCGGGTTTATCTGTCGTTATATTCAGCGTCATCTATGGCTACATAGGCAGCCATGGTGTGCTCATGGCTCTATGGCAGCCCTACGAATTCTTAATCATTTTAGGCGCCGGTATCGGTGCTCACATCTTTAGTAACCCAGGTGCCGTACACATGGACACCTTAAAGTTACTGCCTCAGGTGGTCACTGGGGGCAAAGCCAATAAAAGCATGTACATGGACTGCTTGGGCTTAATCTACGACATTCTCAATAAAAGCCGTAAAGAAGGCATGATGTCCATCGAAGGGGACGTGGAAAACCCACAACAAAGTGGCGTATTTTCCAAATACCCAGCCATTCAAAATAATTTACCCTTAGCGGATTTCATCGCGGATTACTTTCGCTTAATTGCAGCAGGCAACATGCAAGCCCATGAATTAGAAGCACTCATGGACATGGAGATCGACAGTCGTTTACATGAACTCATGGGGCCATCCGAAGCCGTGCAAAAAATTGCCGACGCCATGCCGGGCTTTGGTATCGTGGCTGCAGTATTAGGTATCGTAATCACCATGGGCGCTATCGATGGCCCCATGGAAGAATTAGGTCGCCACATCGCGGCGGCATTGGTGGGTACCTTCTCCGGTATCTTATTTGGTTACGGTTTATTTGGTCCTGTAGCCAGCACCATGGGACACATCGCCCACGAAGAAATTAAATTATACGAATCCGCTAAAGCCACCATAGTGGCTTCGGTCAACGGCCTACCACCACAACTGGCCGTAGAATTTGGCCGTAAAGTGCTGTTCTCCCACGGTCGTCCAAGCTTCAATGAGTTAGAATCCAAAGTACGAGGCCGCTAATGATCGTCTTCATCTGCACTCGCGGTTTTCACTTAGAGGCCATCCATGGATAAGTTTGATTCGCAGACCATCGTCATCAAGCGTGTCAAAAAAGGTGGCCATGGTCATCATGGTGGGGCGTGGAAAGTAGCCCTTGCAGACTTTGCCATGGCCATGATGGCTCTGTTCTTAATCCTGTGGTTAATCAATTCCTCCAATGAAGAAGAAATCGCCGCCGTAGCCGGCTACTTCAATGATCCTGCCGCCTATGAAGACGGCAAAAAAGTCCCCAGTAAATGGGTCATCGATTTAGGCGGTAGCCCGTCTGTGCAAAATAATGTGGCCACCAGCGAAACTGTGGACCCAACCAAAGTTTTACAGGCTGAAGAAATTGAAAGCGCCGCCGAAGCCATCGAACGTGCGCGTTTAGAATCCATGGAAGCGGAATTCAAAGAAAAGATTAACGATAGTGCCACTCTTAGCCCTTACAAAGATCAACTCAAAGTAGACATCACCAGCGAAGGTTTGCGCATTCAAATTGTGGATAAAACCAATCGCCCCATGTTCGATCCGGGTTCGGCCCGTTTGAAATATTACGCCGAAGATATCTTGTACGAGTTAGCGCCAATCTTAACCTCGGTACCCAATCGTATTTCTATCACGGGCCACACTGACAGCAGTGGTGCCGCTAACCCTTGGGACCCAGGTAACTGGGAGCTTTCCGCAGGACGCGCTAACTCCGCTCGCCGCGCACTGGGTGATGCAGGTCTACCGGAAGAAAAAGTCGCGCAAGTGGTGGGCATGGGTGATAAAGCGCATTTTAAAATCGAAGATCCGTCTGACCCAATTAACCGTCGTATCGCAATCGTGGTTCTAAATAAACGCACAGAGCGCGCCATTGAATCCCGCGCCGGTGGTTTCAACGCCTCTGAAGACGCTCAAGACATTGAAGGTGATGTAGGCCAACCCGATGAAGAGCGCGCCGAAGCCATCAATCGTACCGGTTCGAAACTGCAAGAATTACAGCAACGCAGCGAAGAAACCAAACAATACGATGAGCCACCGCCTGATGTGCAAGACGATGCCTTCTGGTAATCGACACAAAAAACAATCGGATCAGCCATGATGACCATGGCTGATTTCCTTTTATTTATTTCCTAAAACGTTGTTTAAACTCCATGAAAACGATACCGCTTTTCAGCCTCATATTTCTAACCATCACTTCAGCCAATTTATGGGCTGAACCTAGTGCCATTGCGAAAACCCTTTTTATTAAACCCAGTGTCAGTGCCCAATCACCTACTACTGAAAGAATCATTGAGCGCGGTGATAGCATTTATCATCACGATATCATTCATACGCAAACCCAAGCCCGTGCAAAGTTTCGTTTTGACGACGGCACCCTTCTCACAATGGGAGAAAACAGTGTCTTTGCGATTAAAGAATTTGTTTCATCAAAGCAAAAAAAACATGCCGTGCTTGAATTTACCCAAGGTGCCTTTCGCATTCTCACCGGCAGCATTACCGATACAAGTTCGCCATCGTTTACAGTCAATACGCCCATGGGAAGCATAGGTATTCGAGGCACGGACTTTTGGGGCGGGAACCTAAGTGACGATGGCAGCATCGATGTATTATTGATTGATAGTGAGCACACGATTGAAGTCAGTAACTCCCATGGCAAAGTTGTGCTGCGTCAAGCTGGAGAAGGCACAACGCTTAAGCCGAACATGGCGCCATTAACACCAAAAATCTGGCCTCAAGCAAAAGTCCAAAAAGCGTTAAACACCATTAACCTGCCATAAAATTTTCCATTTCCTGAACAGCGACTTGCATTCAACATGGGCAAATAGCATCATGCCTGTCCGCTATTCACACAATGAAAACAAAACAGGAAGTGCCCCATGAAATTAGAATCTCTCGCCCTGCATCATGGTTATGAATCCGAAGCCACCACTAAAGCGGCAGCCGTGCCCATTTATCAAACCACTTCATACACGTTTGATAACACCCAACACGGTGCGGATTTATTTGATTTAAAAGTAGAAGGTAATATTTATTCCCGCATCATGAACCCAACCAACGCGGTATTAGAGCAACGGGTTGCGGCCATGGAAGGCGGTATTGCCGGATTAGCACTCGCATCTGGTATGGCGGCGATTACTTATGCCATTCAATGCTTATGCGAAGTAGGTTCTAACATTGTGAGCACCAGTCAACTTTATGGTGGCACGTATAACCTATTTGCGCACACTCTGCCTAAACAAGGCATTCAAGTAAAAATGGTAGATGCCAATGATCTTGAAGGTTTTGAAAAAGCCATCGATGAAAATACAAAAGCGGTATTTTGTGAGTCCATCGGCAACCCAGCAGGTAACGTTGTAGATATCGTAAAACTTGCTGAAATTGCTCACAAACATGGTGTGCCATTAATGGTTGATAACACAGTGGCCTCACCTATTCTGTGTCGTCCAATTGAGTTAGGCGCCGACATCGTTATTCAATCCTTAACAAAATACATTGGCGGTCACGGCACCACCATTGGCGGCATGATCATCGATGGCGGTAAGTTTGATTGGACTCAAGACAAGAAGCGCTTTGCCGTATTAAATGAACCGGATGCGTCCTATCACGGTGTGGTGTACACCGAAGCATTAGGTGCGGCAGCTTTCATTGGTCGCTGTCGTGTCGTGCCACTGCGTAACACGGGCGCAGCGCTTTCGCCTATGAACGCTTTCCAATTATTACAAGGCTTAGAAACCTTAGCATTACGCATGGAACGTCACTGTGAAAATGCAGAAAAGCTCGCTGCATATTTACAGAATCATGAAAAAGTATCTTGGGTTAACTATGCAGCGCTGCCAAATAGCCCATATCACGATGCTTGCCATAAAATCTGTGGTGGTAAGGCATCGGGGATTTTAAGTTTTGGTATCAAGGGTGGCCGTGAAGCCGGTGGTCAATTTATTGATGCGCTTAACATGATTCTGCGTTTGGTGAACATTGGTGATGCAAAATCTCTTGCATGCCACCCTGCCTCTACGACTCACCGTCAATTAGACGCCGATGAACTAAAGAGTGCCGGTGTAAGCGAAGACTTAATTCGCATTAGTGTGGGTATCGAGCACATTGATGACATCATTGCAGACGTCAGCCAAGCATTAGATGCAGTAGCGTAACACTCTATTCATCTAACTTTTATCAAACCGGTTAGCGAAGTTGCGTATACTTCGTTAATCGGTTTTTTTATTTCATGTATTTCTACCCAGTAAGAGATATGGACAGGGTGATTGAAATTTCCTAACAATCCATCTTTTTTATTTCGTTAATGGGGCCACTGTGACAGCCGAGCAATCAATAGAACCCAGCGAAAACAAAGTGCTTACCGGCTCCATTGTGGGTAACTTTTTCGCGCTGTTCATTCCATCCATTGTGGGCTTATTAGCCTTTTCCTCCGCCACGTTAATTGATGGTATTTTTATTGGTAATTATGTGGGAGCTGAAGCTTTAGCTGCGGTGAACCTACTTATCCCTCTGCTAACCATCTTATTTGGCATAGGTTACATGTTAGCCGTAGGCGGCTCGGTACGTGGTGGCAAATACATTGGCCAAGGGCATTTTGATCGTGCGTCATCCGTATTTAGCAAGGTGCTAATTATTTGCCTAGGTTTCGGGATACTAGTGGTATCCCTAGGGCTCATCTTTGAAGAAGGTGTTTATCAAGTACTCGGTGCCACCAAAGAGCTGATGCCGCTTATGAGCGAATATTTTTTGATTCGCTTTCCGTTTATGATTCCTGAAATGTTCATCATCGTTATGTATTATTTTGTTCGCATTGATGGATTTGCCAACTTCTCCGCCATTGGCATCTTATTATCCTCCATTCTCAATGTAATTTTAGATTATATATTTTTGGTGCAATTCAATTGGGGATTGTCCGGTGCAGCATGGGCCACAGGCTTAGCGCAAGTGGTGCCTATTTTATTCTTCTTATCTTATTTTGGTTTTAAAGATCGTAAATTGCGCTTTAGCTGGAAACAAAAGCACTGGTTTGAAATCCTGCATGCGTCATTTAACGGGCTGTCTGAGTTCATCAATGAAGTCAGCGCCAGTATCGTTGCCTTCATATTGAACTGGCTATTAATCACCAGCGTCGGCACCAATGGCGTGGCCGCCATTACCATTATTAATTATTTATTATTGGTGGGCCTCATGGTGGTGTACTCCATCTCTGAAGCGTGTCAGGTGTTTGTTAGTCAAAACTTTGGGGCTAAGAATGAACATCGCATAAAGCACTTCTTTGTGGTGATTGCTATTGCTTGTGCCATCACCAGCTTCATTGCTATCTCATTATTATTGGGTTTTACCGAAGGTATGGTTGACATGTTTTTAGATGACGAAAGCGATGATGCTGCACGACTAGCCATGGAATACGTCAATATCCTGTGGCCATTATTTTTAGTAAACGGATTTACAATTTGTATTTCGGCTTATTTAACCGCACTACATAAAGCCCGCGAATCCGCCAGCATTGCTCTAGCGAGAAGTTTAGTATTTCCTTGCGTGCTCATGTTTGTGCTGTATACGTTTATACCCAGCATTTCATTTTTGTGGGCATTGCCCATTGCAGAAGGCTTAACCTTCATATTGGCCATTACGTTATTTTTACGCAATCCGCCGCATAAGGTTATTTACGGATAATCCTATAATGATTTAAGCGCGTGAATGATCGAAACTGATCACAGAGGCAATGTCATTGGTCTTGAGTTTCAACATAAGAATACGATCTAAGCCAATGGCCACACCGCTGCAATCGGGCAAACCGTGTTGCAGTGCATCTAAAAAGTTTTGATCTAATGGGCGCTGCTCATTGTGTTTTTGCGTTTGTTGCAAAAAGCGTTGCTGCTGTTCTAGTGGGTCAGTCAGTTCATGATAGCCATTGGCGAGTTCTAAACCGTTCACATACAATTCAAAACGCTTAGCCAGTGGCACATCCCCTTCTGCTATAAAAGTTTGCGCTAATGCCGCCTGACTCGCTGGATAATGATAAATCATCACCAAAGCATCTTTAGGTAGGGCCGGCTCCACCACATGACTCATGATAATGTCTAAACATTCATCACGAGTGAGCTGTAAATCATCTCCTACAAATTCCGCACAACGCTGTCTTAATATTTCATCGTCACAATTAAAAACATCCAATTGTGCGTATTGTTTTAAAGCTTGGGCATAACTTAGATCCACACGGCGTTGAATCATTAAGAAATCACCAATTAATTGTGCCACTTCATCCATCAAGCTGCGCAAATCAAAGTTTCGTCGATAATATTCCAGCATGGTGAATTCTGGATTATGGCGTCGCCCTTGCTCACCATCACGAAACACTTTACAGATTTGATAAATATCCCCACTGCCAGCTGCTAACAAACGCTTCATTGGGTATTCAGGAGAGGTATGTAAAAAACTTGTCTCACCACAAGCTTGCGCCACAACCGGTTGTAAATTGGCATCATCCACGGCTGCGCGCGACAGCACAGGAGTTTCCACTTCCAATACATGACGCAAAGCAAAAAACTCACGGATGTACGCGTTTAATTTTGCTCGTTGTTGTAAGGACTCGATGGAAGCAGATGGTTGCCAAGACATAGGTCACCCAGAAAAAGTATTTTAGATAAAAAAATATCCAAGCTGCTTTTCAGCAAACCTTGGATATCTTAAAACTTACTCATGCTAAAAGTATTCATAGAGCCGCTCACACATAAAAAAATGAACGCACTCAAATACTCATTAGAAGCGTATATGAGGATGCAATAAGCTTCTATTCGCCTTTGGCGCGAGAAACATAATCCCCGGTACGCGTATCAATACGCAACACTTCACCAATATTGATGAACAAAGGCACACGCACAATAGCACCTGTGGTTAGCGTCGCAGGCTTAGAACCACCTTGGGCTGTATCCCCTTTCAAACCAGGATCGGTCTCAACCACTTCTAGCTCCACGAAGTTAGGTGGATTCACTGAGATCGGAGTGCCGTTGTATAGCGTCACTTCGTAGCGCTCTTGTTCTTTCAACCAGTTCTTAGTATCGCCTACTGCTTCTGGGGTAGCAGCGTGCTGCTCAAATGAGCCGTCTGTGGCCATGAAGTGATAGAACTCACCGTCTGTGTATAGATACTCCATGTCGTAATCCATTACATCGGCGCCATCTAGTTTCTCACCAGACTTGAAAGTACGCTCCCAAACACGACCGGTTTTTAGGTTACGCAGTTTTACGCGGTTAAAGGCTTGGCCCTTACCTGGCTTCACGTATTCGTTTTCTAAGATGGAACATGGATCACCATCTAACATTACTTTAAGGCCGGATTTGAACTCGTTAGTAGAGAAACTCGCCATGGAAATCACCCATTACAAAGAGATGTCTGAAAATTTAGGGCCGTATAATACCTTATAACACCCTCAATAGGCACTAGTTACGCGTCACGTAATGTTACCCACAGCCCCCAACAAACGGGTATAATGAGGCCAATTTTGCTATGTATCTCATGGTGAAACACCATTAGAGCCTAGGTTTTACTCTTCATGCCCACTGTTCAAGACACAAAGCTGACCATTCTGCCCACCAGTCAAACTTGGCAGCAGCAGCTCGCCCACACCATCAATAGTGCGCAAGAATTACTCAATGTCTTAGCCATTGCACCCGATGCCCTACCCTTTAGTGCTGAAGGATTGGCCGATTTTCCTATGCGTGTTCCCTATGCATTTGCTAAGCGCATGGAAAAGGGCAACCTAAACGATCCTTTGCTGCGTCAGGTGTGGCCAGACATTGAAGAAGCAAGCACGCCGCCACCAGGCTTTGTACTGGACCCATTAGGGGAAGCCAATAGCAATCCAACCCCTGGCATTGTGCATAAATACCAAGGACGCGTTTTGTTAATCGTGAATGGCAGTTGCGCCGTACATTGTCGCTATTGTTTCCGCCGCCACTTCCCTTATAACGACAATCGTTTAAGCCGCCAAGAATGGCAAGACGCCTTAGAATATGTACGCAATCGTGAAGATATTAACGAAGTCATCTTAAGTGGTGGCGACCCGTTAAGTAGCAATGATGCGCGCCTGTTTGAACTCATTAGCGCCATCGAAGACATTCCCCATGTCACGCGTTTACGCATTCATTCTCGTCTGCCCATTGTGATCCCAGCACGTATCACACACGCCTTGATTGAGCGCTTACAACAAAGCCGTTTGCACATCATCATGGTGGTGCATGCCAACCATGCCAAGGAAATTGATACTGAAGTCGGTGATACCTTTGTGCGTATGCGCGCTGCGGGCATTCATGTCTTGAATCAAAGCGTTTTATTGAAAGGCGTCAATGATAATGCCCAAAGCTTAATTGATTTGAGCGAGCGCCTATTTGAATTTGGTGCCATGCCTTACTACTTACATTTATTGGACCCAGTTGTTGGTGCGCATCATTTCGATGTCAGTGAAAATCAAGCCACATCGTTAATCACCGATATTCAAGCTCAACTTCCTGGATTTTTAGTACCAAAGCTGGTGCGAGAAGTGGATGGAAGACCTTCTAAAACATTGATTCCAATATTAAGAAACAGCTAAGCTTTTAAACATTACGCAATAAAAAAGAGCATACGCTCCTTTTTATTTCATCTGTTTTTATGAATGGGATTTATTTAAGACTAATCGCCATCGCTAAAGTTTAAACCTAAGCTGACGCCTAAGGCATCCGGCACATCTCGCTTAAAGTTACCATCTAAAATACCCGCAGCCGCTTGGAAACTTACCGTGTTGGTTTCATCAATAGCTGTGCGTAATGTTTCAACGTTATCAGCAACACTGACAATGGTTTGCTCGAAACCATTGTTCACCATGATGGCATTCAAGCTTAAGTTAGTGTCATCTGTTCCTGCTAATACCTCTTTTATCGCATCCAAAGACGGTTCAACACTTTGCCAAATAGATGCAGAAATTTGTCCGGTTTCCGTGGTGATATTGCGATTTTTTAAATAATCAAAATAGTCTTGAATAGAAACCGTTAACTTAGAAATTGAAGAATCGCCTTCTTCATTCTCTACCAATTCAGACAGATGATCATCTTGCAGTAACTGTCGATAGCTGATGCCGGTTTGAGCATAATCCGTTTTCCAGCCATCTAAAATTTCATTGGCGTGGAGTTGCAGTTGATAGGTCAATCCGGTTAACACCTGACACTTACGCGGTTTTGCATTAAATTCAGTAACCAAATCCACAGCCACTTTGGATTGTGTATCCATGGTTTCAAATAAAGTTACTTCTAACGGCAATAAACCCACCAAGCTCGCTGCTTTCAACGAAAAATACGTGTCCGTGATAGTGGTTGGTGTACTGCTATTGACCCAGCTTTCCACTTGGTTGCGTACTGTTAACGTCACATCATTACCTTTATTGAAACGATA
>JABXIK010000132.1 GCA_013373125.1 Gammaproteobacteria bacterium
CAATGGATTCAAGAAGCCGAAGGGGCCTTGATCGCACTTGGCTACAAGCCAACTGAAGCGGCCAAAGCCATATCGTCTATTAAAGAGCCAATTAGCAGTGCCGAGGATTTGATTCGTTTGGCATTGAAAGGCATGCTCAAGCAGTAGTTAAAGAGAATTCATTATGATTGAGAGTGATCGCTTTATTAGTGCAGAAAATGAGCAGCTAATTCAACAAGAATCCCCGCAGGATCGTGCTATTCGCCCAACTAAGCTGGCTGATTACGAAGGTCAGCCTGCTGTACGTGAACAGATGGAAATATTCATTGGTGCGGCAAAAGCGCGAAATGAAGCGTTGGATCATACTTTAATTTTCGGCCCTCCTGGTTTGGGTAAAACCACCTTGGCCAATATTATGGCCAATGAATTGGGCGTGAATATTAAGTCAACTTCCGGTCCCGTATTAGAAAAAGCGGGGGATTTAGCGGCGCTTTTAACCAATTTGGAAGAGGGTGATGTTTTATTCATCGATGAAATTCATCGCTTAAGTCCATCTGTAGAAGAAGTCTTGTATCCGGCCATGGAAGATTATCAGCTGGATATTATGGTGGGTGAGGGGCCTGCTGCTCGTTCAATCAAAATTGATTTGCCCCCGTTCACATTAATTGGTGCTACCACGCGTGCGGGCTTATTAACCTCTCCATTACGTGATCGCTTCGGTATCGTGCAGCGTTTAGAGTTTTATAATGTGGCGGATTTGACGGGAATCGTTAGTCGCAGTGCTTCTTTATTAGGGGTTGAAATCGAAGGCCAAGGCGCACGCGAAGTGGCCATGCGTTCTCGCGGTACACCAAGGATTGCAAACCGATTATTGCGCCGTGTTCGAGATTACGCCGAAGTCAAAGGCACTGGCGTGGTGACACAAGACATGGCGGATTTAGCATTAAATATGTTGAATGTGGATACCCATGGTTTAGATCATATGGACCGTCGTTTATTGTTAGCCATGATTGAAAAATTTGGTGGTGGTCCGGTGGGTGTAGATTCATTGGCAGCAGCCATCAGCGAAGAACGTGACACCATTGAAGATGTGTTGGAGCCTTACTTGATTCAACAAGGGTTTATGATGCGCACACCAAGAGGACGCGTCGTCACTGATCACGCTTACCGTCATTTTGGTTTAGCACCAAGTGCAGAGTTAAATAATGAGTAACGTGTTTGAGTGGCCAGTGCGTGTCTATTTTGAAGATACGGATGCTGGGGGTATTGTTTATCATGCTCGATACTTGTATTTTCTTGAGCGAGCTCGTACTGAATGGTTGCGAGCGTTGGGGTTTAGCCAATCAAAACTAAAACAAGAAAACGTTTTGTTTGTGATTAGGGATATGAATATTAAATGGCAGAAGCCAGCCCTATTAGATGATGCATTGACTGTTTCTGTGAAAGTGACCCAAATAAAAAAAGCGTCGCTAAAAATGCATCAAATAATACACAGTGAAAATGAACAAAAAGTACAGGCTGAAGTCACAGTGGCCTGTATCAATGCAATCGATAAAAAGCCAATGGCGATTCCGCAAGCCATTATTGATGTCATCAAGAAACTTGATGAACAAGGAGTAGTGTGTGAATGATTCTATGACCTTGTGGTCGTTAATTTCCAATGCCAGTGTTGTGGTTCAGCTCGTTATGCTGGTGTTGCTAGCCGCTGTATTTGCTTCTTGGATGATCATTATTCAGCGTCAACGTGTGTTAAATGCCGCAAAAAACAGTTTTGCTGAGTTTGAAGATCGTTTTTGGTCTGGCATGGATTTGAGTCAGTTGTACAAAGAAATCAATCAAGAGCCACCGGCTTTTGGTGTTGAGAACATTTTTACAGCGGGTTTTCGTGAGTTTAGTCGCTTAAGACAACAAAGTAATGCCGATCCTGAAGCGGTCATGGAAGGCACGCAGCGAGCGATGCGAGTAGCGACCACCCGTGAATCTGAGCTATTAGAATTGCATTTACCGTTTTTAGCCACAGTTGGTTCAACCAGTCCTTATGTGGGGTTATTCGGTACGGTTTGGGGCATCATGAATAGTTTCCGTGGTTTAGCCAATGTACATCAAGCGACGTTGGCGACGGTTGCCCCTGGTATCGCAGAAGCTTTGATCGCAACGGCCATTGGTCTGTTTGCCGCGATTCCTGCGGTGATCTTTTATAACCGCTTTACAACGAAAGTGGATCAAGTGGTGAGCAGTTATGAAACCTTTGGTGAAGAGTTCATCAGTATTTTGCATCGCCAGGTGTACAAGAAAAACAAAGTTGTTCCAGAAACCCCAGTGCCACCAGTGAATCAGTCGGCTTCGGTAGAAAAGAATGGCTAAGCAAAAGCGTCGTCCGATTGCCGAAATGAATGTGGTGCCTTACATCGATGTGATGTTAGTGCTACTGGTTATTTTTATGATCACCGCTCCAGTGCTGACGCAAGGGGTGAAAGTGGATTTACCTAAGGTGGCCAGTGAACCTATTAAGTCCAATAAGAATAAAGAACCGTTGATCGTGACGGTTAAATCCAATGGTCATTACATTATCGAGCGTGGTCGCGAAGAAGATAAAGCGGTGAATCTCGATTATGTGCATAAATATGTAGGCAAGATTTTAAGCCAACAACCGGATACAGAAGTATTGGTGAGAGGCGATCAAGCGGTAGCCTACGGTAAAGTCATTGATCTAATGAGTACCCTGCAGGCAGCAGGTGCGCAAGGTGTGGGCTTGGTAACGGAAGCGCCGGAGCCGGGTCGCTAATGCAGCTTCATTTTACGGACCCTACCAGTTTTAAAATCCCTATGATTGGCTCAGGGTTGATCATAGCGGTTTTGTTATTTTTATTAAGCAATCAATGGATTGGAAGTGAAGATCGGGTTGTGCAAGTGCCTCAACACATTGCAGCACGAATTGTTCAAGTGAATAAACCCAAACCGAAAGTAGCGCCGACGAAGCCAAAAACAACTAAACCTGTTGCAGCAAAAAATAAGAAACCGGTGACTAAATCAAAACCTAAGCCAATAGAAAAAACAGCACCGCCAAAGGCTGTGGTTGAAAAAGCCAAAGAACCTGCAAAGCCAATTCCACTACCAGGGGCAGATTTTTCGGACGCATTAGCGCAAGAAGAGAAACAAAATGCATTGGATGAGCTTTTACAGAAAGAAATAGCAGCTAAGCAAGCGGAATATGAAGAACAGGCTCAAGCCGATTATATTAGTCAAATTAGTGCTTTGATTCAGGCTGTTTGGCGATTCCCCCCCAGTGCTAAGCATGATGAAGAGGTGGTGTTGCGAATTTATTTAGTGCCCACAGGTGAAGTGACGGAAGTCGTGTTGCTGCAAAGCAGTGGCAATGACGCGCTGGATCGCAGTGCGGAACAGGCAGTTTGGAAAGTGGCTCACTTTCCTGTACCTGACGATGCTGTATTATTTGAAAAGAAATTTCGTCAAATAGTGTTAAAACTAAAACCGGAAAATGCTCGATTATGATGCGTATATATTTATTTGCTCTTTGCTTGGTCTTGTCTACGGTTGCAAAAGCAGAGCTTACAATTGAAATCACTCAGGGAATTGCGTCGTCTATTCCTATTTCAGTTGTACCATTTCAATATAATGGTAAGTCAACGCCGGATGAAGGTGTTGATAACATTGTTCGAGATGACTTAGAACGCTCGGGGCACTTTTCTGTATTAGCTCCACGAGACATGTTGAGTCATCCTCATTCAGAAGAAGACTTGTACTTTCGTGATTGGCGTTTGTTAAAGCAAGAGTATGTGGTCATGGGTGTCATGACTGAATTAAGTACAAACCAATATCAAATCCGCTATCAATTGTTTGATGTTTTCAATGAGCGCGAACTGTTAACGCAAACATTAAAAGGCAGTTCGACCCAGCTACGGGATGTTGCCCATAGAATCAGTGATGCTATCTATGAGCAGCTAACAGGTATTCGAGGCGCCTTTTCTACTAAAATAGCGTACGTAACTACTAATCCACAGCGTACGCGATTTAACTTGTCTATTGCGGACAGTGATGGTGCTCGCGAAAAAGTGATTCTAAGCTCTAAGTATTCCATCTTTTCTCCAGCATGGGCGCCAGATGGCAAGCGAATTGCCTATGTAATGTTAGAAGATTCGGGTAGTAAGGTATATGTGCAGGATATTACAACCGGTAAAAAGCAGCTGGTGAGTGCAAATAAAGGTTTGAACAGTGCGCCTGCATTTTCACCGGATGGGAACAAGCTTGCGCTAACCTTGTCCAAAGACGGCAATCCTGAAATCTATGTGGTGGATCTCAATACCCGTCATTGGTTAAGAGTAACGAACCACTATGGTATTGATACAGAACCCAATTGGATGCCGGACGGTAAGCATATTATTTTCACCAGTGGCCGAAGTGGCAATCCACAAATCTATCGAAAAAATTTAGAGTCTGGCTACTTGGAGCGATTAACATTTGATGGTCACTACAATGCTCGTGCTAGGTTGGCTCAGGATGGTCGATTCTTGGTTTTAGTGCATCAGGCAAAGCAGGGCGGTGACTTTCATATCGCCTCTTTGGACTTAACGAGAGGTCTGTTGCAAATTTTGAGTTCGGACACATATCTTGATGAGTCCCCTAGTGTTTCTCCAAATGGAGTTATGGTAATGTATGCTGCAAAGCATAATAAAAGAAGTATCTTGGCCGCTGTATCGGTCGATGGTGATGTGAAGTTCTTGGTGCCATCTAAAAATGGTGATGTTCGAGAACCCGCATGGGGCCCATATCCGAATTAAATACACACTAAAATAAGGTAGAAAACATGCAAAACATGGGATGGAATAAATTATTCGCAGTATCTCTTCTGACTCTAGCAATCACTGGTTGTGCAAGCAGTGGTGGTACTACAGATGAAGCCGCTGTGACTGAAACTGCTATGGAAGAAAGTCAAACTCAAGCGGTTCCTGGTTCTCCAGATGTGGATGTAGTAACTGAAGAACAAGCGGCAATGGCTGCTAACCCTCTTCTAGATCAAACTGTAATTTACTTTGGTTTTGACCGTTCTGAAATTCGCCCAGAATTCAAAGATATTTTAAATGCACACGCAGAGTACCTTGTTGCAAACCCTCAAGCGCGTGTTGTACTTGAAGGCCACTGTGATGAGCGTGGTACAGTAGAATACAACCTTGCATTAGGTGAGCGTCGTGCTAATACTGTTAAACGTTATTTAGTTGTTCAGGGTGTAAACCCAAGCCAGCTAGAAAGCGTAAGCTTCGGTGAAGAGCGTCCAGCCGTTGTCGGTTCAGATGATTCAGCTTGGTCTAAAAACCGTCGTACTGAAATTAACTATCAAGCACGCTAATGTCTAAATTTGCATGTATCAAATGGGCTCCTTTGGCACTTTGTGTCATTGGGGCCGGTTTTGTAAATGCGGATACGTGGTCGTCTTTAGATGGCTCTAAAGACTCCACTTCTCAGTCCGCAACTCAAACAGCTGCTCCGGCTAGAGGTATGAGTTCGGCTGCTAGCCAGATGCTTTTTTCTGAAATTGAAATTTTAAAGCAGGAAATTCAAGCTTTGCGCTCCACAGTAGAGCAGCAAGGATATGAATTAAATAAGCTAAAAACTGAACAGAAAGAGCGTTATCTGGATCTTGATCGTCGAGTGTCCACAATTCTTGAATCCCAATCTTCAGCGCCAGCCAGTGTGGTTACATCTGGAGATGGACAAGCAGACTATGATGCGGCATTTAATTTAATGAAGCAGCGTAAGTTGGACGAGGCATCATCCGCGTTCAAACAATTCCTTCAGGCTTATCCTAAAAGCGAGCTTGCAGTTAATGGGTATTATTGGTTAGGGCAAATTTACTATAACCAAGGTAACCTAGAGGAAGCGAGAAAAGCGTTCACCATTGTCGTGAATCAATATCCTGAGCATCAAAAAAGTCCGGATTCCACCTATAAATTAGGTGTGGTGTTGCATCGCTTAGGCGATACAGCCCAAAGTAAGACGCTTTTACAGTCTGTTGTGAAGCAATATTCAGACTCAGCATCGGCTCGTTTTGCAGCAAAATATTTAAAAGAAAATTTCAAATAGCGCTAATCGGCGTTATTTGATCATTCAAATTCTCATTTCTTTGTGTAAATCATCCATTTAAAACACCTCTGTAGCCCAGCAATAATGGGCATATGTAAATTAAATACTAAAAAAGTGTTGTAAGGGGTTGTTTTATCTCTAAAAAATAGTAATATTTGCGCCCGCTTTGGGGGTCGTTAGCTCAGTTGGTAGAGCAGTTGACTTTTAATCAATTGGTCGCTGGTTCGAATCCAGCACGACCCACCA
>JABXIK010000105.1 GCA_013373125.1 Gammaproteobacteria bacterium
GGCGGAAAGGTCATGGGCATTTGTGGTGGCCTGCAAATGCTAGGTAATGCCATTCACGATCCAAATGGCATTGAAGGCGAAGCGGGAAGCTCTACTGGATTAGGCTTATTAGATTTTGAAACCACATTACAGCCCGAAAAAGCATTATTAAACGTTACAGGCAAAGTAAAAAATTCTGATATCAGCATACAAGGATATGAAATCCATGCAGGCAATAGTGAAGGCCCCGCATTTAAGCACTGTTTGTTTCAATTAGAAAACCATGAAGATGGCATTATGAATGACGAACAGACTGTTTTAGCTTCTTACATTCACGGTATCTTTGATGAACCTGATATGCTTGCATATTTATTAACTTGGGCTGGTTTATCTAACTTCGAATCATTTGATTATCACAAACATCAAATGGCAGAGCTTGATCGTTTAGCAGATGAAGTTGAAAAAGCGATTCCGCTTTCTTCTTTAATGCAACTACTGCGCCCACAATAAAAAGGTTAAACATGGATACATATTACGCTTCTATTTTATTTTGGTTATTAGCGTTTGTGGGTGTTGTCTTAACAGGTATTTCTAAATCTGGTTTTGCTGGCGGAGCGGGTGTGGTGGCAGTACCGATTCTAGCCTTGGTTATGCCTGTTCCACAGGCAGCGGCATTAATGTTACCGCTTTTAATTGTTATGGATATCAAAGCGATTCACTTGTATCGCAAGCATATTGATCTCAAAGTGCTCTCATCCATTATTCCCGCTGCACTGGTCGGCATTGGGATAGGTTCTGTTTTATTGACCTATACACCTGGTCATTTTTTACAGCTGGCTCTTGGAATTATTTCCATTGTGTTTGCTCTTTGGCAATCCTTAACTCCGTTTTTTGGCCGCTTACCCGGTGCGGGATTATTGTGGGGATGTATTTCAGGTGTGACCAGTACGTTAATTCATGCAGGCGGACCGCCGATCAATATTTATTTACTTTCCAAACAATTACCCAAGCTCACTTGGTTAGCCACATCAGCTATTTTCTTTGGCGTAATGAATATCATTAAGGTAGTGCCCTATTCTTTAACTGGGCAATGGCATTTAGAGTTATTCTGGCTGTCTTTGATTTTAATACCAGCCGCTTATTTTGGTGTATGGTTAGGCCATCGAATCCAGCATAAATTCAGCGAACAGCACTTTATGCAAATTTGCCGCGTTTTACTTTTAATTTCAGGAGTATTGCTATTAGGTAAGGGGTTGTTCGAATAACCATAATCAAAAAAGGTAAGTTTACGCTTACCTTTTTTGTAATTTTAATGCTTCGATAATCGCATAATTGGCTTCGGGAAAATCGTACTCATCGATATCGCAAAAGTCTATCCATCGCGTGATTTGCCCTTCTGCCCCATGAGGCTCACCAGAAAATTCTGACACGATATAAACATCTAATTCAATGAGCTTATCACCATAGTCGTGGTGTAATTTAATTAATGGTGAAGACTGCTCAACCTGGATACCAATCTCTTCATTCAGTTCTCGATTCAAAGCTTGCTCTGGTGTTTCACCGGTTTCTTTTTTACCACCAGGAAACTCCCATAAACCACCTTGATGACTTTGGCTTGCGCGCTTAGCTATAAACAGTTGAGATCCACATTTTGAAAAAATCGCAGCGGCGACCACTTCGACTTTTTTAACCATAGTTTCATTACCTTTTTTCGGGCAAAAAAAAGCAAGCTTAACCAACATGATTAAGCTTGCTTTTGATTTGAATATTAACTGCGATAATCAGCGTTAATTGATACGTAATCGTGAGACAAGTCTGTAGTCCAAACCGTTTCACAGGCCTTTCCACGTCCCATATCAATACGAATGGTCAACTCAGATTGTGCCATTACTTTAGAGCCCGCAGCTTCTGTATAACCGTGTGCACGAGCACCGTTTTCAACGATGCATACATCATCTAAAAAGATATTAATATCTTCTACAATCATTTCACGCACGCCGCTGCGACCAACTGCGGCCAAAATGCGGCCCCAGTTTGCATCAGATGCAAACAACGCCGTTTTTACTAACGGGCTATGAGCAACTGTATATGCGATACGCAGCGCTTCTTTTTGGTTTTCACAGTTTTGTACTTCGATAGCGACAAATTTAGTCGCACCTTCACCATCACGCACAATGGCATGAGCAAGGTACAAGAAAATCTTTTCCAGTTCTGCTTTTAACACTGCATACAAAGGCTGTTCCTTATTAGTCAAGGCTTCAACTTTTGCAGTACCTGTCGCAATCAACATGCAAGAATCGTTTGTGGAGGTATCACCATCAATAGAAATACGATTAAACGATTTATTACCCAATTCAAAACACAAATCTTGTAATAACGACTTTTCAACTGGCGCATCCGTAGCGATATAACCTAACATGGTTGCCATGTTCGGCTTGATCATACCGGCACCTTTTGAGATACCAGAGATGCTGATGGTTTGTCCCTCAAACTCAAACTGAGATGACATGCCTTTCGGTTGCGTATCCGTCGTCATAATGCCGCGACTGGCATCAAACCATGCGTCTTGTTTAGGCTCGGCTAAGGCCTTTGGCAGAGCTTGTAGAATTTTCGTCATTGGCAAACGTTCACCAATCACACCAGTAGAAAACGGTAATACTTGCTCTACAGACACACCTTTTTCATCTGCAACGGCTTGGCAGATAGCCATAGCATCGTCAAAACCACCTTTACCCGTTCCTGCATTAGCATTACCTGTGTTAATCACTAAATAACGAGTTTGTGCTGCGGCTAAATGTTTTTTGCTAATTTGAACAGGCGCAGCACAGAAAGCATTTTCAGTAAAAATGCCGGCTGTACTTGCTGTCTCGGCCAATTCAAAAATTACAATGTCTGGTCGCGACGTTTGCTTAATGCCTGCGTTCGCGGTTCCAATTTTAATGCCTTCGATTGTATTGAAATCATCAAATACAGAGAGGTTGACCGGCATGCTTGCTTTGTTCCTTATTTAATTAGGCTAATTTGCCATGACATTGTTTATATTTTTTACCCGAGCCACACGGACAAGGGTCATTACGTCCCACTTTTTCACCTTCGCGAACGAATGGCTTCGCTTGCTCTTCGCTTGCATCATTCTGTTCGTTTTCTGTCAAAGCTGACGCATTTTCATGTTCAAACTGTAAAGACTGAGATTCGGCTTGTGCACGAGCAGCCTCTTCCATACGCTTCACTTCATCTTCTTTTACAAACTGAACATGAGATAGGTAACGAATGGTTTCATGCTTAATGTCATTTAACAGTTGTTTGAATAACTCAAACGACTCACGCTTGTATTCCTGCTTCGGATTCTTCTGTGCATAACCACGTAAGTGAATACCTTGACGAAGGTGATCCATCGTCGCCAAGTGATCTTTCCACTGATGATCCAAAATTTGTAACATGATGCTCTTTTCGAATTTACGCATCATATCATCACCCACTTGCTTGGCTTTTTCTTGGTACGCTTCATCTACGGCTTGCTTAATACGCTCGCGCAAGGTTTCTTCGTACAAGGACTTATCTTCTTCCAACCACTTGGAAACTGGGATTGGCAATGCAAATTCAGTCGCCAAAGATTTCTCTAAGCCTTCTACATCCCACTGCTCAACCATACTTTGTGGTGGAATAAAATCATCGATGCTTTCTTGCACCACATCTTGACGAATAGAAGCAATGGTCGCTTCAATCGTATCCGCTTCTAGCAATTCATTACGCTGTTGATAAATCACACGACGCTGATCGTTTGCTACGTTATCGTATTCTAATAATTGCTTACGAATATCGAAGTTACGGCCTTCTACTTTACGCTGTGCTTTCTCAATGGCGTTAGATACCATCTTATGCTCAATCGCTTCGCCGTCTTTCATACCTAATGCTTGCATTAAACGACGTGTACGATCGCTGGCAAAGATGCGCATTAAATTATCTTCTAATGACAAGAAGAAACGAGATGAACCAGGGTCACCTTGACGACCAGCACGGCCACGTAATTGATTGTCGATACGACGACTTTCGTGACGCTCTGTCCCCAGAATATGCAAACCACCTGCTTCAATAACCGTATTATGACGTTCTTGCCAGTCTGCTTTTACTTTGGCAATTTTCTCATCATTTGGATTATTGATTTGCTCAATTTCAAGTTCAAGGTTACCGCCTAGTTTTATGTCAGTACCACGGCCCGCCATGTTCGTTGCAATGGTTACCACACCAGGGCGACCAGCATCGGCAATGATTTGTGCTTCGTTCGCATGGTTTTTCGCATTTAAAACACTGTGCTTAATCTTGGCTTTTTTCAGCGCTTCAGAAATTAACTCACTACTTTCAATGCTTGCCGTACCCACAAGTACAGGACGTTTTTGTGCGGTGACTTCTTGGATCTCTTCAATCACAGCTTGGTATTTCTCTTGTTCACTTAAGAAAACCAAATCATTGAAATCCACACGAGCAACCGGTTTATTGGTTGGAATCACCACCACGTCTAAACCATAAATTTCACGGAATTCAAACGCTTCAGTATCCGCTGTACCAGTCATACCTGCTAACTTGCTATACAAACGGAAGTAATTTTGGAATGTGGTTGATGCTAGTGTTTGGCTTTCCGCTTGAATACGTACGCCTTCTTTTGCTTCTACCGCTTGATGCAAACCTTCACCCCAACGACGACCAGGCATAGTACGACCAGTATGTTCATCTACAATCACAACTTGGCCATTTTGCACGATGTAATCAACATTACGCTGATACAAGGTGTGAGCACGCAAAGCAGAATGAACGTGGTGCAACATTAGTAAGTTACTTGGGGCGTATAAGCTGTCGCCTTCTTGAAGCAAGCCAGCTTCTACTAGCATGTCTTCAACTAATTCGTGACCTGCTTCGTTAAGTTCAACACTGCGACTTTTCAGATCAATAACATAATGACCTTCTTGCTCAACCACACCTTCTTCTTGCTCTTTATGTTCAATTAGTTTTGGAACAAGCAAATTGATGCGTTTATACATTTCAGAGCTGTCTTGCGCAGCGCCAGAAATGATCAATGGCGTACGAGCTTCATCGATTAAGATGGAATCCACTTCATCGATTACGGCAAACGCAAGACCACGTTGAGCACGTTCTTCTTTTGACAGCGCCATGTTGTCGCGTAAATAATCGAAACCAAACTCATTATTGGTACCGTAAGTGATATCAGCTTGATAAGCTTCTTGTTTGGATTTCTGGTCTTGGCCAGACAAAATAATACCAACCGTTAACCCCATGAATTCATAAAGGGGTTTCATCCAGTTAGCATCACGCTGGGCCAGATAATCATTCACGGTAATAACATGAACACCTAGGCCTGTTAATGCATTTAGATAAACAGCCAAGGTCGCAACAAGTGTTTTACCCTCACCGGTTTTCATCTCGGCAATTTTACCGTTGTTAAGGGTCATACCACCGATAAGCTGTACGTCAAAGTGACGCATACCCATTACGCGCTTACTGCCCTCACGTAGAGCTGCAAACGCTTCTGGCAAGATACTGTCTAGGGTTGCGCCGTTTTGTAGGCGTTCTTTAAATTCTGCGGTTTTTAATTTCAGCGCTTCATCGCTTAGGGATTCAAAATCCGGCTCTAGCGCGTTAATTTTATCTACGACTTTACGTAAACGTTTCAATTCTCGTTCGTTTTTACTACCAAGAACCTTGGCTAAGACTTGCATGAACATGGAAAGATTTCTTATTACTGTTTGTTATTAGGAAAATACGGCAAAACGCAATCTAGTGACTGCGTTATACCGAAAATAAAAAGAGAGGGGAATAGAAATTATCGACGAGTGCGATGAATATAGGCGGCAGGGTCTACCGTGCGGCCATTTTTATAAACTTCAAAATGTACGTGTGGGCCAGTGGATCGACCCGTACTGCCCATTAGGGCTACCACTTGGTCTTTACGTACCACATCACCCACTTTCACTGTGATTTCATTACAGTGGGCGTAACGTGTTTTGTAACCGTTACCGTGATTCACTTCCACCATAAGGCCATAGCCGTAACGCTTAGAAGCCCATGTCACCACGCCTGATGCTACGGATACGATGTCAGAACCGGTTTTACCTGCGAAATCCACTCCACCATGCCAAGCTAAACGACCAGTGAAGGGGTCAGTACGCATGCCATAACGGGAAGACATCCAACCTTTTTTGATAGGTAAGCCAGCCACAAAGGTGTCACTGGTGATTTTCTTCTCACCTAAAATGCTATCAAGCACTTCAAGTTGCTGTTCTCGATTGTCTATTTGCTCACTAAGCTCATCCAATACCGTCATGATACCAGGTGCTTGGTAAACAGAGCCCACATCTTGGCGGGAAGGACCACCAATCGCCGGCAACTCACCAAAGTTGAATTCGCCTTTATCTAGCTTAGATTGGTCGATCAAGCGCTCGCCTAAGGCGTCTAAGCGAGTCAAACGAGTTTGAAGCTCGGCCATGCGTAAAGTTAAGCCTACCAATTGCTCATCCGTTTGCTCACGGATTTTGTCTAACTCTTTACGCTGCTGTGTAAGGTCTTGTTCCCATGCTTTTGCTGTTTCAGGACCAAACAGGCCTTCATCCGCCAACATCATGGTGAGGTAGTAGCCTGCAGCCCCCATAGAGAAAGGCAGTACGGCTAAAAAGAGGGTTAATATCCAACGAGCCACAGGCCCCAAGGAAATTGTCTTAGAGCGTCCATGGCGCTGGCCAACGATAATAATATTCACTCAGCGCTTCCTAGATTTGTTAACTGGTGACCATTTTAGTCAGAACCTAGCTTACAGTATGAGACAAAAATCACAGTAATACCTAACTTTACGAGGTAGTAAACATAAATAACGGCACCTTACGTGCCGTTACAAAGTTACTTAAACCGCAGAAACCGGTTTAGCGTAGGAAATAGGTGCTGCCTCTTCGTCATCAAAGGCTACAAACTCCCAGCATTCCGGCTGTTCCAGCAGAGCCCTTAGTAGTTGGTTGTTCAGGCCATGGCCCGATTTCACACCAACATATTCGCCTATTAGGCTATGACCCAGCAGGTATAAATCACCTACCGCATCAAGAATCTTATGTTTTACAAATTCATCATCGTAACGAAGACCGTCTTCATTCAGCACTCGGTAATCATCGACCACGATGGCGTTACTCACGCTGCCTCCTAGCGCTAGATTTTGAGAACGTAAATACTCAATATCACGCATAAAGCCAAACGTACGAGCACGGCTCACTTCTTTCACAAAAGAAGTGGTGGAGAAATCTAAGCTTGCAACCTGATTTTCGGCATCAAACAGAGGATGATCAAAATCAATGGTAAAGCTCACTTTAAAGCCATTGTAAGGCTTGAAGCTGGCAGATTTATCGCCATCTGTAACCGTTACAGGGCTCTTAATACGAATAAATTGCTTAGCTTTGTTTTGCTCTTCAATGCCGGCTGATTGCAACAAAAACACGAATGGACCCGCGCTACCATCCATAATTGGCACTTCAGCAGCACTTAACTCCACATAAACGTTATCGATACCCAAACCGGCCATTGCAGACAGCAAGTGCTCAACTGTGGATACTTTGGCAGAGCCGTTACTCAAAGAGGTTGATAGGGTTGTATCACCTACATTAGTGGCCTTGGCTTGGATCTCTTGCGCCGGCTCTAAATCCGTACGAATAAATATGATACCCGTGTCCACTGGGGCTGGGCGCAAGGTTAGATAAACCTTTTCACCTGAATGCAAACCAATCCCGGTAGCTCTGATGGTGTTTTTAAGGGTACGTTGTTTAATCATTTATTCTGTCGCTTACTCAATCACGGCAATCCGCTATTATAGTCCGAATAATAGGCATTGGCCAACCGCCAGCATTAGTCTGCTTGGCGGCGTAAAAATGCAGGGATATCAAGATAATCCATATCCTTGCTGCTATTTGTATCAGGGTTGGCTTGATGAGCCGGCTGGGCATTGGAACCACGCATCACCGTTGGACGGTCTAGCTTTTTGTAGTCCACAGAGCCATCTGCTTTGCTCACCGTATTATCCACTACCTTCTTAGGGGCAGCTTCCATTGTACCAAGTCCTGTCGCTACTACCGTGACTCGTAACTCATCTGTCATATTTTCATCTATAACGGTACCCACAACGATGGTGGCGTTATCAGAAGAGAATTCTTCAATCGTATCACCCACCTCAGTGAACTCACCTAGAGATAAATTCATGCCGGCAGTGATATTTACAAGAATACCGCGGGCACCTTGTAAATTTACGTCTTCTAACAGCGGGCTCCGAATAGCGGCTTCCGCTGCTTCACGAGCACGGTTTTCACCCGATGAAGAACCCGTCCCCATCATGGCTTGACCCATTTCAGACATGACCGTTCTAACGTCCGCAAAGTCCACATTAATCATACCTGGACGGATAATCAGATCAGCAATACCTTGTACTGCACCCAGTAATACATCATTGGCTGCAGAGAAAGCGTCCAATAATGAGGTATTTTTACCTAAAACGGCCAGTAATTTTTCGTTAGGAATCGTAATCAAAGAGTCAACATGCTTAGCCAGTTCAGACAAACCGCCATCTGCAGCTGTAATACGTTTACGGCCTTCAAATGGGAATGGCTTAGTTACAACCGCTACAGTTAAAATGCCTAATTCTTTAGCAACCTCAGCAACTACAGGAGCCGCACCGGTACCTGTACCACCACCCATACCAGCGGTGATGAATACCATATCTGCACCATTTAAGGCTTCTGCAATGCGTTCACGGTCCTCCATGGCAGCTTGACGGCCAACTTCTGGGTTGGCACCGGCACCTAAACCTTTGGTGACATTTGAACCCAGTTGTAAAATCGATCGTGCAGACATGTTTTTCAGTGCCTGTGAATCGGTGTTGGCACAAATGAAATCTACCCCTTCAACTTGGCTAGATACCATGTGTTCAACGGCATTACCGCCACCACCACCAATACCTACAACCTTAATAACAGCGTTATGTTGAGGTTCATCTACTAATTCAAACATATCCCCATCTCTGTGCGACATCGCCCTTCTCCTTATAAATTATTATTCGTCAGGCGCTTTACTGCTAATTTAGCGCCTATTAAATATTAAAAATTCCCTTTAATCCAATTTTTTACGCGTGCTACGAAGCCAATTGGATCCTCTTCCTTGCGAGCAAAGACTAATTCGCCCAATTGGTGCTTAGCCCCGTAAATCAATAAGCCAACAGACGTAGCATAAATTGGGTTTGCCACTACATCGGTTAAGCCTTCCACACCATTCGGTTTTGCCAACCGAACCGGTACATGGAAAATTTCTTCTGCCAGTTCAACCACGCCTTCCATCATAGATGTCCCTCCGGTTAAAACGACGCCCGCAGCGATCATGTCTTCAAAACCACTGCGTCTTAATTCAGCCTGAATCAGCGTAAATAATTCTTCGTATCTTGGCTCTACCACTTCGGCTAGTGCCTGACGTGATAAATTTCTCGGAGCCCTTTCACCCACACTCGGTACTTTAATCAACTCATCCGCACCGGCTAATTGAGTTAACGCACAGGCATATTTGATTTTGATTTCTTCTGCATGTTGAGTCGGAGTACGCAGAGCCATAGCGATGTCATTAGTTACCTGGTCTCCTGCAATTGGGATCACCGCCGTGTGGCGAATGGCACCTTCGGTGAAAATTGCGATATCAGTGGTACCACCACCGATATCCACCATGCACACACCTAACTCTTTTTCATCGTCGGTTAATACCGCATAACTTGATGCAAGCTGCTCTAAAATAATATCGTCAATTTCCAAGCCGCAACGTTGAACACATTTCTCAATATTTTGTGCTGCATTTAACGCACCACTTACCATATGAACCTTGGCTTCTAGGCGCACACCCGCCATACCAATGGGCTCTTTAATGCCTTCTTGCAAATCAATGACATATTCCTGTGGTAAAACATGCAGAATTCGCTGATCTGCTGGAATCGCCACCGCTTTTGCAGCATCGAGAACACGCTCAATATCTGTTTGCACCACTTCTCGATCTTTTATAGCCACAATACCGTGACTATTCATTGAACGAATGTGACTACCTGCAATACCGGCATACACCGAATGTATCTGACAACCGGCCATCAACTCTGCTTCTTCAATGGCGCGTTGTATAGACTGCACTGTGGACTCAATGTTCACCACCACGCCTTTTTTCATTCCTCGCGATGGATGACTCCCCACCCCCACTACTTTAATGGTACCTTGTGGCGTGACTTCTCCTACGATTGCAACCACCTTGGAGGTGCCGATATCTAAGCCAACGATGAGTTTATTTTCTGCAGTCATGTTCATATATTTTCTCTTTTTATCCTGCATCTATCCCTGTGCCTGACCTATGGAATCCTTCCAAGCCACTGCAAACCCTTGTTCATAACGCATATCGATTCGTTCAATGCGCGTAAAATCAAATTGATCGATTACTTTATCCAGTTGCTGTAAACCATTCATGGCGGCTACATTATCAAGCCAAATTTTTAGGCCAGTTTGAAAATCCAATTGCCAGCCCGCGCTGGAATGCTGAATTCCAGTTAACTCTAACTGATGACGCTTACCCCAGCGGTTAAATAATAAAAAATGCTGCATAACCAGCTTGCTTTCATTATTCGATCCTTTCAGTTTTGGCAACTGCAACTCTTCATAAGCGACCGGTAAAATATCCCCATTTTCGCTTAACATATTCTTGCCATTCCACAGAGCAACAGGACGCTCTTCTTCAATTAATATACTCAAAGTGTCAGGCCAGACTTTTTCCACCTTAACATTGGCGACCATAACCATATCTTGCAAATGAGATTGAATGTCTTGCACATCTAACGACAAATACCCTTCTGGGAACCATGGCGCGACTTCACTTTCAATCATACTTTTAGTGACATGCACAAGATCTTGGTTGATTTGCAACTTGGTAACAGGTTTGTTCACAGTTTGTAGCAATAACAACACCACAGCCACCACAAGCGACATCACCGTGATCGCTACCGATACCGGTTTCAACAATCCGCTAGTATTTAATCGAGATAAAATACCCGGAGATTGAGACGTTCTTGTGGCACCCTTACCTTTCATCGCTCTACCGCAGCCAATATTTCAATAACAAGTTGCTGAAAATCAATACCAGCGGCTTTTGCTGCCATTGGTACTAATGAATGGTCCGTCATTCCCGGCACAGTATTCACTTCGATCAACCAAAAGTTTTCATTTTCATCCTGCATAACATCTACACGCCCCCAGCCTTTACACCCAACAGACTCATAGGCTTTTAAAGCAAGGGCTTGTACTTCTAATTCTTTTTCTGGACTTAAACCACAAGGCAATAAATATTCAGTATCGTCTTGGATGTATTTCGCATCGTAATCGTAAAATTCATTAGCTGGTTTCAATTGAATGACAGGAAGTGCCTTTCCATTCAAGATCGCAATGGTAAATTCTTTACCTGTCACAAATTGCTCCGCTAACACCGGCGAGCCCGTGTTATACGCTGCGTCATAAGCACCTTGTACTGCACTGCTGTCTTTTACTTTTGAAATGCCAATACTGGAACCTTCTAACGCCGGTTTCACCATCATGGGATAACCCACTTGAGTTGAAAACGCAGATAAATCATCACTGCTTTCGGCCAAAATAAATGCAGGGGTTGGTAAACCCAGTCCTTGCCAGATTAATTTCGTACGCCATTTATCCATACAAATAGCACTGGCTTTTACACCACTGCCTGTATATGGCAGACCATAGAATTCCAAAAGCCCTTGAATAGTGCCATCTTCTCCGCCTACCCCATGTAAAGCGATGAAAGCCACATCTACGGCATGTGTATTTAATTGGCCAATTAAATTTTCTTTGGAATCGATCTTAACCACATCGATACCTTGCGCTTTTAGCGCTTCAAAAACGGCATTACCACTATTTAACGAAACTGCTCGTTCTGCACTATTGCCACCCAATAGCACAGCTACTTTGCCAAACTGATGAGGATGATTATTTGCCATCGATACTCTCCAGTAATTCAGGTAATGCCTGTGTTAGTTCAATCGCGAGTGCACCTACATTGCCTGCACCTTGCGTCATCAGCAAATCTCCAGGCTTCAATACATTTTTCAAAATTGGTTTCACATCCGCGCCACGCTCAATAAAGATTGGATCGACTTTTCCTAATTGACGGATCGTACCAGCCAAAGCACGACCATCCGCACCAGGGATTTCATCCTCTCCGGCAGGATAAACATCCATCAGCAGCAATACATCCACATCACTCAATACGCGTACAAAATCTTCATATAAATCACGTGTGCGTGTGTAACGATGCGGCTGAAACATCATGACCAAACGTTTCTCAGGAAAACCTTTACGTATCGCTTGAATAGTAACTTCGACTTCGGTTGGATGATGACCATAGTCATCAACCAACATCACCTCTCCATCATGTAACGGGAACTCTCCACATACTTGGAAGCGACGACCTACCCCTTGAAATTTTTCCAACGCCTTAATGATGGCTTCATCAGAAATTCCTTCGTCTGTGGCAACCGCGATAGCAGATAGCGCGTTTAATACATTGTGACGCCCAGGCATCCTCAATTTAATATTTAAATCCGTATGACCTTTCGGTCTTTTTGCCGTAAATGTTGTAAATAAACCATTCTGTTCCACGTCGATGGCATAAAAATCTGCACTCTCATCAAAGCCATAGGTAAGAACAGGACGATTAATCTCTGGCAGAATATCTCTTACCGTTTCATCATCCACACACAAAACAGCTAGGCCATAAAATGGTAGGTTATGTAAAAAATCCACAAAGGTTTTTTTCAACTGATTGAAGTCACCGCCATATGTATCCATATGGTCCGCTTCGATATTGGTCACAATGGCAACCATAGGTTGCAAGTGTAAAAACGAAGCATCCGACTCATCCGCTTCGGCCACAAGATAACGGCTGCCGCCTAGTTTGGCATTGGTGCCAGCACTCGTTAAACGGCCACCAATCACAAATGTCGGATCCTTTTCACCTTCCGCTAAAATAGACGCCACCAAACTGGTTGTTGTGGTTTTACCGTGAGTACCAGCAATAGCAATACCATGACGATAGCGCATCAATTCAGCCAGCATTTCAGCACGACGAACAATCGGAATACGATGCTCCAATGCATATTGAATCTCAGGGTTGGCATGATTAATGGCCGTTGAAACAACCACCACATCCGCATCAACAACATTTTGCTTTTGATGACCTAAGAAAATTTGCGCGCCAAAAGATTGCAAACGATCCGTCACAGGAGATTGACGTAAATCAGAACCACTGATCTCATAACCTTGGTTAAGCAATACTTCGGCAATACCACACATGCCCACACCACCAATACCGATAAAGTGAATACGACGAATGCGTCGCATCTCAGGTATTTCCCAACGCTGTACTACTTTGTTTTGATCAGACATTGATGGCCTCTATACAATATTTTGCTACCACTTTTGCCGAATCCGGTTTCGCTAATGCGCGCGCCGATTGCGACATACTCAGCAACATATCTCTGTGCTGTTGTAAGTGGACTAATTCTTCTAATAAATTCTGTGGGTTTAGTTCAGCTTGCGGCTTTAATTTTGCAGCGCCACCATTCACCAAAAACATACCATTTGCAGTTTGATGGTCATCAACCGCATGAGGAAATGGCACAAGTATTGACGCCACTCCAGCAGCCATCATTTCACTCACAGTCAAAGCACCAGATCGGCAAACCACCACATCCGCCCATTCATAAGCTCCAGCCATATCCGCAATAAATGCACTTACTTTTACTTGCTTCACTCCGGCTGCTTCATAACCGGCTTTCACACTTTCGTAATTACGCTTACCAGTCTGGTGCCAAACATCGATTTCACCAGAAGACAAAGCCATCATTTGGATCACAGCATCATTTATGGCAACTGCTCCTAAGCTGCCGCCCACGACTAAAACTTTTAATGGTCCATCTCGCTGCGTCAGTCTTTGTTGTGGCTCTGGAATATCCACAATACTTTGACGAACAGGGTTTCCTACACTAATAACCGATGGATTTTTTTTGAATGTACCTTCAAATGCTTGCAGCACACGCTTAGCAAATTTACTTAAAATACTGTTAGTCATACCGGCAATGGCATTTTGCTCATGAATGACCAAAGGTACGCGCAAAATAAACGCCATCAGCCCACCAGGACCAGAAGCATAACCGCCCATCCCCAGCGCTAAGACGGGTTTTACCTGTCGATACACTTTCAATGCCTGCCACAGGGCACGAATAATTTGTAACGGTGCTTTTACTAAGCGTACCAAGCCATTTCCACGTAAGCCCGTCACAGAAATTTCATGCAAAGGGTAACCCGCATCTGGAACCAACTCGTTTTCAATGCCCGTTACACCACCCAGCCAATGAATTTGATAACCTTTATCTTTGAGTTCCTTTGCAACACTTAAAGCAGGAATGACATGACCGCCAGTGCCTCCCGCCATAATCATCACGTTACCTTTTGACATGTAAGCTCTCCATTTCGTGATGAATTCGTAACAACAAACCCAATGCCATAAAGCACGCAATCAAACTGGAGCCACCATAACTAACAAACGGTAATGTCAAGCCTTTGGTTGGTAATAACCCCATATTTACACCAAGATTGATAAACCCTTGAAAACCAATTAACAGTCCCATGCCATAAGCAACAAATGCAGAGAAATATTGCTGGGCTTCATATGCACGACGACCCAACTTCATTGCTTTAATAAAAATATAAACAAATAAGCCAATAATCAGCGCCGCACCAAGTAACCCGGTTTCTTCAGACCAAATTGCGAAAACAAAATCCGTATGCGCTTCAGGTAAGTAAAATAACTTCTGAATACTGTTTCCTAGTCCAACACCTGTAAACTCGCCGCGACCAAACGCAATCAAACTCTGAGTCAACTGATAACCACTGCTGTAAACATTTTCTGGCGTCCATGGTTCCCAATAACCCGTTAAACGCTTTAAGCGATATGGCTGGCTTAATAAAATTAAAACCGATGCACCCAACATCACGCTAGCAGTCAAAATAAATTGTCCTGCTTTAACACCACCTAAAAACAACAAAGCAAGGCTGGCCAACATCAACACCACCACAGCACCAAAATCTGGCTCCAACAACAGCAACATGGCAAGTAATGCCAGCACCATTAATGGTTTAATAAAACCGGACCACTTAGACTGCACTTCAGCACGACGGCGCTCTAAATAACTGGCCATATATAAGACCGTAGCTAATTTCGCAAACTCACTTGGCTGAACATTCATAAACCCTAAAGACACCCAGCGCATACTGCCGTTCACTTCGCGCCCTATGCCAGGAATCACCACTAAGACCAAGCTCACCAAAGCCAGAATAATGAGTGCACCACTCATATTGCGAATCCAAGATAATGGTACATACGTCATCACATAGGCGGTCACTGCACCTAAAATCAAATACACGCCGTGGCGAATACTGATATATAAATTGTTATCAAATTGTCTTTGCGCCCAATCCATACTGGCTGAAGTCACCATCAACCATCCCAAAGACACTAAAATAATCACCGCCCACAACAAACCGTGATCGATCACAATACTTTGTTTAAAATCTAATTTTTGCCAAACAGGCGTACTGGGAGCGACACGAGTAGCTGAGCTCATAGTCCCTCCACTAATTGCACAAAGGTATCTCCTCTATGCTCAAAACTATTAAACATGTCAAAACTGGCGCAAGCTGGAGATAACACAACGGCATCCCCTCCCTCGGCAATACTTTTGGCTTGCTCAAACGCATCTTCAAATGAATCTGCCATATGAATCTGACTACGATCTTTTAAAGCCTGTGCAATCGCATTTTTATCTTGGCCATAAACAACAAGATGTTGCACATATTGTTCAACTGCTTTGGATAAAAAACCAAAATCAGCATCTTTTCCCACGCCGCCTAACATCAAGATCAGATTGCCTTGAATGTCTGGACCTAACCCTTCTAGAGCCGCCAAGGTTGCGCCTACGTTAGTACCTTTTGAATCATTATAAAAATCCACCCCTTGATGTTGTCCAACCCACTGACAACGATGCGCTAATCCAGGGAAGTGCTTTAAAGTATTCAACATGCTTTGCATTGGCAGCCCCGCACATTCGCCCAATGCTAACGCCGCTAATGCATTACTGCGGTTATGACTGCCTTTGATTTTTAACTCAGCACAATCTAATAGCAGCTCATCCCCTTTCGCTAAAAATAACTTATCCCCATGTTCGATTAGTCCAAAACCATTTTCTTGTGGTTTGTTTAACCCAAATCCAACCAAATGCTTTGGTTTTTGCATTAATGGAGAGGACAGATCATCATCTAAATTTACAACTCCCCATTCACTACCATTAAAGATCACATGCTTAGATTGGTAGTAGGCTTCATAACTTTCATAGCGGTCCAAATGGTCGGGGCTAATATTCAACACCGTCGCCACTTTCGCATTCAAATTCGGCGTCGCTTCCAACTGAAAGCTACTCAACTCCATGACATACAATTCAACATCATCATGAATCAATTCCAAAGCTGGCGTACCCAAGTTGCCACCAATCGCAGTGTTTAAACCTGCTTCTTGCGCCATTAAACCAACAAGACTCGTCACCGTACTTTTGGCGTTAGAACCTGTGATCGCTACAATTGGTGCTTTAGCGTATTCAGCAAACACTTGAATATCACTCTTAACGTCTATACCACTTTTTATCGCCGCTTTAATTTCTTTGGTCGCAAGAGGTAAACCCGGACTAACAACAACAAAACTGGCTTGTAATAATTGAGTTTCGTCCAATCCTCCAAGAATGACATCCACATGAGGAAAGTTCTGTTTCACCTGTTGAACAAATGGCGTGGTATCTCGAGTATCCATAACCACTACAGGTATTTGACGCGCAGCAAAAAAAGCAACAACCGAATAACCGGTTTTGCCTAAACCTACGACGACTACAGGTTTTGCTGACTGATTCATATTAATTTTTTATTCCTGTTAACGAATCTTTAATGTGGCCATGCCTAGTAACACTAGAAACAAGGTAATAATCCAGAAGCGCACAATTACGCGGGGCTCTGGCCAACCTTTTAGTTCAAAATGGTGATGCAAAGGTGCCATTCTAAAAATGCGTTTACCCGTTAATTTAAATGACGCTACTTGCAAGATCACACTTACGGTTTCAGCAACGAAAATCCCACCCATGATAAACAGTAGAATTTCTTGTCTTACGATTACAGCCAAAACACCCAGTGCTGCACCTAAGGCTAACGAACCCACATCACCCATAAAGACTTGTGCTGGGTAAGTGTTAAACCACAAGAAACCAATACCCGCACCCACTAGTGCACCACAGAAAATTGTAACTTCACCAACACCATCCAAATACGGTAGAAACAAATATTCTGAGAAGTTCACGTTACCTACTAGATAAGCACATGCACCTAAGGCTCCGCCGACCATGACGGTAGGAAGAATGGCCAAGCCATCTAAACCATCTGTCAGATTAACGGCATTTGAACTGCCTACAATCACAAGATAAGTCAGTACGATATAAAACAAACCTAACTCAATGGCGATGTCTTTAAAGAAGGGCACGATCAGAGTCGTTTCAGCAGGGGAACTCGCAGTGGCATACAAAAAGATACCCGCCACTAAAGCAATAATACTTTGCCAAAACATTTTCCAGCGGGCAGGTAAACCACGAGAGTTTTTCTGTACAACCTTACGGTAATCGTCAACAAACCCCACCAAGCCAGTTGCTAGCGTTACTAACAACACAACCCATACATAGTGATTCGCTAAATTTCCCCAAAGCAAGGTACTCACTGAAATAGCAAGTAAAATCAGAGTTCCACCCATTGTCGGTGTTCCTGCTTTACTTAAATGAGACTTAGGACCATCGTCACGTACAGATTGGCCGATTTGCTTTTCTTGTAATTTACGAATCACATAAGGACCAAACCAAAGAGCAATCACCAAAGCGGTTAGCGTGGCAAAAATGGCACGGAAGGTTAAATAATTCACCACGGCAAAGCCGCTGTGATACTGCTGTAAAAATTCCCCTAACCAAAGCAACATAGTAGGTACCCTCTAATTATTCTTTATTATCAATTGTTATTTCGTTTACAACTCGGTCCATATGAGAACTGCGTGAACCTTTTACTAACACGGTAACGCCTTTAGTGAGTTTTTCTTTTAAGAAACGCACTAAACTATCATGACTGGCAAACCAGTGTGCGTTTTCTCCAAATGCATCAGCAGCACCGCGACTAAATTCACCTAAAGCAAAGAACTCTTCTAAATTCGCTTCGCGCGCATACGCACCCATTTCCGCATGAGCTAATTGTGTTTCCACACCGAGCTCAGCCATATCGCCCAATACAAAAATGCGATGACCTTTACGAGCACTTAACACATCCATTGCAGCACGAACCGAAGCTGGATTGGCATTGTAACTATCGTCTATAACTACGCTGTCATTTAAACCGACTTTTTCAACAAGACGACCTTCTACACCTTCAAATGCTTGCAGACCAGACACGATCTCTTTAATGCTCATTCCCAGACCATGACATGCCGCAGCACAGGCTAAAGCATTCATGACATTATGCTGCCCCATAACTTTTAAATGCACATGGGCTACCTGATCATCAATATGCATATTAAATTCGCAGCAGCCCATTGAATCGATCATGACATCTGCGCCACGCACCGTCGCCTGCTCACTTTCACCAAAGCTGATGACTCGACGCGCACCTGCGCGGGTTTTCCATGTGGCAAAATGCTCGCTGTCTGCATTTAAAACGGCTATTCCATTTTCATCCAAAGCATCAATGATTTCGCCTTTGGTACGCACAATAGTTTCTAAATCCCCAAAGCCTTCCAAGTGAGCGCTTCCAGCATTGGTTAAAATAGATACAGTGGGTTTTGCTAAGTTAGAAGTGTACGCAATCTCACCTTCTGCACTGGCACCCAATTCAACAACGGCATAATCATAAGTATGATTTAAACGCAGTAGTGTCAGTGGCGCACCGATGTGATTATTCAAATTACCACGGGTTACCAGCACTTCATTTTGTTGACGTAGCAACGTCGCCATCATGCCTTTCACCGTGGTTTTGCCACTACTACCAGTAATGGCAATCACATCACGCTCAAACTTTTCACGATTAAATAACGCCAAACGACCCAGTGCGATCGTGGTATCCGCCACTTGCAAATACGGTGAATCCAATTCCATCTCTTTACTGATAACAACCGCACAAGCGCCTTTATCAATAGCTTGCTTCACATAATCATGCCCATCAAAGCGATCACCGACTAACGCCACATAAAGATCGCCAGGCTGTAAAGTACGGGTATCTGTACTCACAAACTGAAACGGCACATTGGCTCCACGATGTGTCGCCGGAATAAACTCTGCTACTTCTGCCAAACGCACAGAACCGATCATGAATGATCTCCCAATAATAATGCTTGCTCAGCTTCAACCACATCACTGAAATAACGTCGTTGGCCTTGTATTTCTTGATAATCCTCGTGACCCTTGCCAGCAATAATCACAATATCGGTTGGATTCGCCTGTGTAATAGCCTGTTGAATGGCTTTTTGACGATCCACTTCGATGACAAAATTACCTTGCATGCCATCCACCATTTGCTGGCAAATACTCAATGGATTTTCACTGCGCGGATTATCGCTGGTAATGATGGCATTATCTGCAAATTGCAGCGCAATTTTACCCATTAGTGGGCGCTTACCCGCATCTCTATCACCACCGCAACCCACCACTAGAGTGATTTTTCCACTGGCATGTTGCTTCGTCGCCAACAATATCTGCTCCAATGCATCTGGCGTGTGCGCATAATCCACTAAAACTAAAGGCTGCTTTTCAGATACCTTCACCTGCTGCATTCGACCTGGTACCGCATTCAATGCAGCACACGCCTGCACAACACTGGAAAATGCATGACCCATTTGCAAGCAACACAACATAGCAGCTGCAACGTTTTCAGCATTAAATTGACCAAACAAAGGTAGATTCACCGAATGAGATTGCCCCTTCCAATGAAAAGTGACCGTCATACCGGCATCATGCATCTGATCTAATGAGAAACGTAAATCCGCCTCATTGCCTTGACCATAGATTAGAGGCTTCACAACACTTAACGCTTTTAGTGTTTGCGTAAATGGGTCATCGCCATTCATTACTGCAAATTTCAATTCCGCTCGCTGAAACAATAACGCTTTTGCTGCACCGTAGGCTTCCATGGTGCCGTGATAATCCAAATGATCACGGGATAAATTAGAAAATACTGCACCTTCAAACTTCACACCTGCCAAGCGATTTTGCTCTAACCCATGACTAGAAACTTCCATGGCCACGGCACTGAAATCCACCGATAACTCATTTAAAACACAATGCAGCTTTTCTAGTGGCAAAGTGGTCATACCAGATGGCTTTAAGTCATCCCACTTGCCATAACCTACGGTTCCCATCACCGCACATGGCTTGTGCAAGGCATTTAACAACTGCGCCAAATAAAAACTAATGGATGATTTACCATTGGTGCCGGTAATACCCACCACAGATAAATCTAACGCCTGGCCATTTAATACAAACGCTAAAATACTGCCTGCGACATCCATAATATTATGAACCGTCACACATGATGCGCCGTTCGTTAAAACTTGCTCACAAATACTTTTTTCTGCCAAAACAACGCTAGCACCATTGTCGATAGCCACTTGCACATACTGCAATTCATTGCCGGCTACTGAGGGTAGCGCAACAAACAAATCACCAGCTTTCACTTCGCGGCTGTCGAAGGAAATATTCTTTATTTCAAGATCGAACAAACCCTGGGGAAGCAATTCGACCCAGGGTTGCAGTGTTTTTAGCGGCTGGTTAAAAGAAATCATTCTAACCTCCCCGCAATGGCTTTATCTTCAAATACCGTGGGCGTCACATTCATCAAACGCAAACTGGCCTGCGTCACCCGTGAAAATATGGGTGCCGCTACTTCACCACCGTAATATTCACGGCCATTTGGCTCATCGATGACCACTATGGTCACAATTTTTGGGTCATCCGCCGGAGCTATACCTGCAAATAATGAAAGATAACGCTCATCTTCATAACCATTTGCACCAACTTTATGTACCGTGCCTGTTTTACCCGCCACTGGATAGCCTTCAACATAAGCACGACGTGCAGTCCCTTTTGGACCCACGACACTTTCCAACATGTGCACCACATCATTAGCTACACTTTTTGGAATAACTTGCGTACCTTTTTCAACAGGACGACGAATTAACGTCAGTGGATGTTTTATCCCATCATTTGCCAACACTTGATAAGCTTGCGCCAATTGCAAAGGTGTGACTGCCAAGCCATACCCATAAGACAGCGTTGCACTTTGTAAGCGACTCCAGTGATTGGTTTCAACCGCAACTTTACCGCCATTTTCACCTGGTAGCCCTAAACCCACAGGCTTGCCTAAACCTAATTGCTGATAAAAACCCCATAAATTTTCGCCACCTAATTTAAACGATAACTTACTCACAGCCACGTTACTGGACTTGGTTAATACGCCGGTAATATCCAACTCACCATAATCACGGTGATCACGAATCGTTTTGCTACCCACACGCAAATAACCAGGATGAGTATTAATCACAGAATCTTTTTTAATTTCACCAGCCATTAAAGCCGCTGCAATTGTGAAAGGTTTTACAGTAGAGCCTGGCTCAAAAATATCCGTCACACTGCGATTGCGCACGCTGGCTGCTTTTAATTCAGAGCGATTATTAGGGTTAAATGCAGGTTGATTTACCAGTGCTAATATTTCACCGGTTTTCACATCCACCATCATGAGCGAGCCGGCTTTCGCACCATGCTGCTGCACGGATGCTTTCAATTCCCGATAAGCTTGATACTGCAAGCGTAAATCAATGCTGAGCATTAATTCGCTGCCCGGTTCAGCCACTTCCATTACACCTAAGTCTTTCACCAAACGTCCTAAGCGATCTTTTACAACACGGCCTTTTCCTGGTGTACCTTGCAGCCATTGATCATAGGCCAGCTCCACACCCTCAATGCCTTGTTCATCAATATTGGTAAATCCAACCACATGACTTGCCACTTCAGCAGCCGGATAGTAACGCTTAAATTCTTGCTCAATCCCCACACCTGGTAGATGCAAAGCCTGAATTTTTTTCGCTTGCGCAGGATTCATATGACGCTGTAGATAAATAAATTCACGATTTTTATTTTGCTTAATGCGAGCCGACAACTGGGACACCGACATATCCAAAAGAGGCGCTAATTGAGAAACATCAATACCATCTTTTAAAATTTGTTTTGGGTTAACCCAAATACTTTTTACAGGGGTACTCACCGCAAGAGGCTCGTTATTGCGATCCACAATCATGCCGCGATAAGCCTCGATACTGTGTTCGCGCACAGTACGTTTCGCACCTTCGACTTGTAAGAAGTCCGTATCCAATACTTGCAACTGTGTTAAACGTGCCACCAATACAGCAAACAGCAATAAGCCGGCACCCATTACTGTGTAATGGCGCCAGCGATTGCTGCTTTGCTCATATTGATTATTGCGTGCCATTAAGGCTCATCTCTTATGGTTTTAAGTAATCGTGTATCTCAATGACCCGAGTGTTTAATTTATCGGGAAACTGCATGTTTAGTTTTTGTCTCGCCATCACCTCAACTCGACTCGGCGCAGCCAAGGTGCTGTACTCCAACATTAAGCGACCGTATTCTTCTTGCAGATCTGCGTATTCATCGCCTAATGTTTGCCATTGCTGAGCCAATTGACGATTCGCGTAACTGGTGTACACCACGGCCAACGCACAAACCATCAATACAACAAATACCAATTTTGCACTTAAGCTCTTCACTCTAAACCTGCTTTTGTGCCACTCGCATCACCGCACTGCGAGATCGAATATTGGCATTCACTTCTTCTTTGCTTGGTTTAATGGCTTTACCCACATGCTTTAACACAATAGGGAAGTCAGCAGCCATCACAGGAATATCTGGCGGCAACTGCGGGCCTTTTTCTTTATCGCGAATAAATCGCTTCACCATACGATCTTCTAAAGAATGGAAACTGATCACCACTAATCGACCATCTTTAGCCAATAAATCGGTTGCGGTGTCTAAACCGGTTGTCAGATCACCCAACTCGTCATTCAAGAAAATACGAATGGCTTGAAAACTTTTTGTGGCAGGATGCTTACCTTTTTCCCATTTAGGGTGAGCGTCTTTAATTACTTGCGCCAAATCCAATGTGCGCTCGAAAGGCTCTTGTGCTCGACGCATCACAATGGCCTTAGCCAATCGACGGGAATAACGCTCTTCGCCATACTGATAAAGCACATCGGCAATTTCTTCTTCTTTTGCAGATGCAATCCATTGTGCAGCCGTCATGCCCGACTCTGTATTCATGCGCATATCCAGCGGGCCATCATTCATAAAACTAAATCCACGTTCAGCTTCGTCCAGCTGAGGAGAGCTCACACCTAAATCCATCAAAATGCCAGCCACATCACGACCTTCACCATTTTGCGCAAGCCAAGTCTGCATTTGCGCAAAGGAGCCATGACAAATAGAGAAGCGACTATCTTCTTTTGCTAATTCATTTGCCGTAGCAATGGCCCTTGGGTCTTTATCAATTCCGATTAAGCGACCGTTTTCTGATAGGCGCTCTAGAATCAATCGACTGTGACCGCCTCGGCCAAAAGTGCAATCAATATATAAGCCGTCAACGTCTTGAACCAAGGCGTCCACCGCTTCATTTAATAGCACTGTTATATGTTCACTCATAAGGATAAATTCATCAGTTCGTCTGGCAGTTGAGTGTCGTCTTTCATTTCTTCAAGATAGCGTTCACGGCGTTCATTCCAATGGGCTTCATCCCACAGTTCAAACTTATTGCCTTGGCCCATCATGACCATTTTCTTTTCAAGGCCAGCATACTCGCGTAAAGGTCCTGGTAGAAGTAAGCGACCATTACTATCCATATCAATATCGGTGGCATGACCTATGATCAATCGCTGAATTCGACGAGCGGCAGGATTAAAACTTGGCAGGGCTTCAATTTTCGCTTGAATGGGTTCCCATTCCTTTAGCGGATAGACCAGTAAACACTTCTCTTCCGTATCAATCGTGACAACTAAGGCGCCATCGTTGCTCTCATGCAACAATTGACGGTAGCGGGCGGGCACGGCCATCCGGCCTTTCGTATCGAGATTGATATTATGCACACCACGAAACATGTTTATTGCCACCTAAATCCCAGAAAACTCCACATTTACCCACAAAACAACACTTTTGCACACTATAGAAACAGAACCCGCTGAATGCAAGGCGATATAAGGGGTTTTGTGCATTTCGGCTCATTAAGACCGCACAATTTTAGGTGTTATAGGAAAATCATCTAAACCTGCTAATTGGTAATAACCGGACACGCAAAAAACGAAGAAATAACAAGGCTTGCTCAGCGTCTGCCAGGCAAATTTTTAAGAAAAAACCCGTTGCCATGACAGCAACGGGTTTCAATAAGTAGAGATTGGTCTGTAAGCCGGGTTCTGTAACCTGTAAACAGGCGCAACCATTCATCTAGGCCTTAAATCACTCTAAGGCTCAAGCGACCTACCCGCTCCCGACGTGGGCCACGCCATTAGGGAGCCTATTTGGTCTTGCTCCGAGTGGGGTTTACCGTGCCACGAACTGTTACCAGTCGCGCGGTGCGCTCTTACCGCACCCTTTCACCCTTACCTGTGAACTCCGAAGAGAACCATCGGCGGTATACTCTCTGCTGCACTGGCCGTTAGCTCACGCTACCCAGGCGTTACCTGGCACCCTGCCCTGTGGAGCCCGGACTTTCCTCCCCTAACTACAAGTAGCTAGCAGCGGTTGCTCGACTATCTCCGCGCGCAAGGATACTCGCGTGGCAGATTTGGTCAAGCTAAGAATGTCATTCCCAACCTCCTCTTCTTAATTATCATAGGAGCCTTTCTAAACCAATCTTCTTTTAAGTGCCTTTCTGCTTCAACGCCAATTGATAAAGCTGATTCTTCTTAAAACCCGTGTGGGTAGAGACAATCGCCGCTGCTTTTTTCAGCGGTAACTCTTGTGCAATCAGTAATGTTAAATCCAACGCGTCTTGTGATACTTCTGACTTTTTATTGCTCGGCACACCTCGGATCATCATGACAAATTCACCGCGTTGTTGATTACTGTCCGCTTCCATAATGTCTTTAATAGACTGGGCTGTGCCGCGTAAAAACGTCTCAAAGGTTTTGGTCAGCTCTCGCGCCAAGACAATCTCTTTGTCACCGCCTAGGGTTTCAATCAAATCATCCACTGCCGCCAAAATTCGATGGGGAGATTCATACACCACCAGTGTACGCTCTTCATGCTTGATGCTTTCAAAGTAGCTTTTACGACCCGTGGTTTTAGCTGGCAAAAAACCATCAAAGATAAAACGGTCCGTCGGCAAAGCAGCAGCACACAACGCCGTGATCACAGCACACGCACCGGGTACGGGCACCACATTAAAACCCGCTATCGCCACTTGTTCTGCCACATGGAAACCTGGGTCTGCTATCAACGGGGTGCCTGCATCACTCACGATGGCCACATTTTGACCAGCTGCGAGTTTTTCTAGAATTTGAGACGCTGCTTGTGCCTCATTATGGTCGTGCGTGGCCATCAAAGGTTTTTGAATTCCGAGGTGATTCAACAGCTTTTTAGTGTGTCGGGTATCTTCTGCAGCGATAATATCCACCATTTCGAGAACCTGTTGTGCTCGAAGTGTGATA
>JABXIK010000130.1 GCA_013373125.1 Gammaproteobacteria bacterium
TATTGTAGAAAGTTTTGAAGAGATTGATGAGGCTCGACAAAATATTAGCTTAACCTATTTCGAAGTGGGCACATTGTCAGCTTTGTATATATTTAAAAAGCTCCAGGTGGATGTGGCGGTACTAGAAATTGGACTGGGAGGACGCTTAGATGCGGTTAATATTGTCAACGCTGATGGGGCTGCCGTAACCAGTATAGGGTTGGATCATCAAGATTGGTTGGGTTCGGATATTGAACAAATAGCGTTTGAGAAGGCAGGTGTTTATCGTGCTGATCTGCCAGCCATATGTGGCCAGCGTAATCCACCACAAGCATTAGTAAGTCATGCAAATTCCATAAGTGCTGTTTTGAGTATTAAAGGTCAGCAGTTTGATTTTATACGTAATGAAAGCTCATGGAATTGGTCGGGTGTTGATGTGGGTGGTAGCAGGCTCGATTTGGATAATTTGCCTATTCCAGCTCTACCGCTTGAAAATGCGGCCACAGCATTGCAGTTATTGATCAAAATGTTTCCAGAAATTACGCGAAATGAAATTGAACGAGGTTTGCAATCGGCCCATTTGGATGGGCGCTTGCAGCGTTTTCAACATCCTTTTAATGGTGTAATGGATGTGGGTCATAATCCTCAGGCTGCTGAGTTACTAAATACTGAGTTAAAAACTAGGCCTTTGTCTGGTAAGCGTTACGGTGTTTTGGCGATGTTGAAGGATAAAGACGCAGCCTCGGTTGTTCAGCAATTCGATCAAGTGGATCATTGGTTCATTGCGGGCCTACAAGGTTATCGCGGTCAAACGGTATCTGAGCTTAATGATAAAGTAGCTAATATCGTGAAAGTGGAAGGGCTGTATGACTCTGTAGCTGAAGCTTTAGATGGTTTGTTGGATTTATTGACTGAGAACGATGAAGTCGTGGTTTTTGGTTCATTTGTGACGGTGGCTCAAGCACAAGACTGGCTGTCTAAGTATCCTATGGATGCCGCATAAGGTAAGAATAGTAAGTAAAGGTGATCTGTTATGGATGAAGGTGTTAAACGAAAGCTGGTAGGTGCTGGTGTGCTGGTGACAGCAGCATTAATCGTCCTGCCTCAGTTGGCACCTAAGGCCGGCGACGCTTCGTATTTGGCTGAAAGCGTGCCAGTCGAGAAGAATATACCCGATATGAGCATGCCATTGCCTAAATCCATGGCGTTGCCTTCTGCGAACCCTCAAGCTGTGGCTGGTAAGCAAGCAGATGTAGTTAAGATGCAGGATATGTCGGTAGATGGTGAGACATTGCGTGTGGATGGGTTTGAGAAGCCTGTCGTAGATGCCTCGGGGCAGGCTGTCGTTTGGCATATTCAAGTGGGGAGTTTTGCGCAAGCAAAAAATGCGTTCGCCTTAAGAGATAAGCTGCGCAAGGCGGGTTATAAGGCTTTTGAAGAGAAATCAGAAGACGGCAGTTATACTCGTGTGTTTGTGGGGCCTAGTACACAAAAGCAACAGCTGGAGAAGCAAATGCAAGCTATTGAGCAGGCATTTAAGGTTCAAGGGCAATTAGTTGTGTTTGAAGGCCGATGATTCCCTTTGCGCTGAGTTATCCCTTTGTTAGAATGCGCCCTTTCTTCAAGGGCGTTTGTTTGTATGTCCCACAAAACAGCTCAAGATAGCGAATACTAATATGCTCATGATTGATTGGGTCATATTGGCCGTTGTATTGATTTCAGCCCTTATCAGCATCAAACGTGGTTTTGTTAAAGAGATGCTGTCTCTTGCAAGTTGGATTGCGGCATTTATTATCGCTCGTATATTCAGCGGCCATCTTGATGTGTTACTTGTTCAGTGGATTGAAACCCCTTCAGCCCGTTATGGGGCGGCATTTGCGATTTTGTTCGCGGCGACTTTGATAGTTGGCGCTATGATTAATAACTTAGTGGGTGAATTAGTTCGCGTCACTGGGTTGGCGGGTACAGACCGCATGTTTGGTATCGTATTTGGTGTAGCTCGTGGCTTAATTTTAGTAACAGCTGCTGTATATGGATTGCAGATGACGGCTTTGAGTTCGGACCCTTGGTGGAAAGAATCAGCTTTATTGCCGCATTTCGAATTAATGGTGTCTTGGTCGAAAGATATTCTACCTGGCGCTGCTGAAACCCTTCTGACGCTGGGGCAACCCGGTGAATAAAACGTATTAAAGAGGTAACGCCATGTGTGGCATTGTTGGTTTGGTTGCTAAAAGCAATGTGAATCAGGCGCTGTATGATGCTCTAACGGTTTTACAACACCGTGGTCAAGACGCGGCAGGTATGGTGACGTGTGATAGCGGCCGTTTTTACTTGCGTAAAGATAATGGCTTAGTGAAAGATGTGTTTCGTACCCGTCACATGCAGCGTCTTGTGGGGAACATGGGTATTGGTCATATTCGTTATCCAACAGCGGGGAGTTCAAGCTCTGCTGAGGCGCAGCCGTTTTATGTGAATAGCCCATACGGCATTGTGTTAGCACATAATGGTAATCTTACGAATACACAGGAATTGGTTAAAGATGTATATCGTGAAGATTTACGTCATGTTAATACCAATAGCGATTCTGAAGTGCTACTCAATATATTTGCCCACGAATTACAAGAGCAAAAGCAGTTAAAACCAACACCACAAGATGTTTTTGATGCAGTTAAACGTGTACATAAACGCATCAAAGGTGGTTACGCGGTTATTGCTATGCTGGCTGGTTATGGTGTAGTGGGTTTCCGTGATCCTAATGGTATTCGTCCAGCTGTATTTGGTAAGCGCACAACAGAAAAAGGCGATGAGTATATGATCGCTTCAGAAAGTGTGGCGTTAGACGCACTGGACTTTGAATTGGTTCGAGATATTGAGCCAGGTGAAGCAATCTTCATTGATGTGGATGGTAATCTTCATACGCAACAATGTGCTGAAAATCCAAGGTTAACGCCTTGTATTTTTGAGCATGTGTATTTTGCGCGTCCGGATTCTATTATTGATAAAATCAGTGTGTATAAAGCTCGCTTGAAAATGGGTGCGCGTTTGGCAGAAAAAATTCTGCGTGAGCGTCCTGATCATGACATCGATGTAGTCATCCCGATTCCTGATACCAGTCGTAGCTCCGCTGTGGAATTGGCCAATCGTTTAGGCGTGAAGTACCGCGAAGGTTTCATGAAAAACCGTTACATTGGCCGAACCTTCATTATGCCGGGGCAGCAACAACGTAAAAAATCCGTTAAGCAAAAATTAAATGCCCTAGATTTAGAATTTCGAGGTAAAAATGTACTGTTAGTGGATGACTCGATCGTACGTGGCACCACTTGTGAACAAATCATCGAAATGGCACGTGAGGCCGGTGCTAACAAAGTATACTTTGCAAGTGCTGCACCAGAGGTTCGCTACCCGAATGTATACGGTATTGATATGCCAGCGAAAGAAGAGTTCATTGCGCATAATCGTACGGTTGAAGAAATTCAAGAAGCCATCGGCGCTGATTGGCTTATTTATCAAGACTTAAAAGACTTGGTGGAAGCGACGTGTGATGGCGCAGATGTGAAATATGATTTTGATTGTTCGGTATTTAATGGTGAATACATCACGGGTGACATTGATGAAGCCTACCTTGATAAATTACAAGCGGCTCGTAATGATGCAAACAAAAAATTAAATGTCGAAAACAGCATCATTGATTTGCACAATGATGATGAAGTGGAATAGAGATAAAAACCGTGTCGGATAAAAAACGCTACAACGCACAATTGGACAATGCTGAGTTTTCAACTCTGGCTGTTCGCGCAGGTTATGAGCGCACACAAGAGCATGAGCACAGTGAGGCCATGTTCTTAACGTCCAGTTATGTGTTTGGTAATGCCCATGAAGCCGCGGCTGTGTTTGCTGGTGATCAAGAGGGTAACGTATATACACGTTATACTAATCCTACGGTTCGTACTTTTGAGCAGCGTCTTGCTGCTCTTGAGGGTGCGGAGCAGTGTGTGGCGACGGCATCGGGTATGTCGGCTATTTTCTCGACGATTTTAGGCTTGCTGAATCCTGGTGATCATATTGTTTCCAGTCGCAGTATTTTTGGCTCCACTAATGTTCAATTCCAAAAATACGTTTCTAAGTTAGGGATTACCGTTGACTATGTGCAATTGACGGATATAGCAGCTTGGGACGCGGCGATAAAAGACAATACCAAATTGTTCTTTTTGGAGTCGCCTTCTAATCCCATGAATGAAGTGGGCGACTTAAATAAAATCGTTGAGCTTGCCCATGGCCGAAATATTCTTGTGGCCGTGGATAATTGTTTCTGTACACCTGCGTTACAACAGCCATTGAAGTTTGGTGTTGATGTGGTGATTCACAGTGCGACGAAATTTATCGATGGCCAAGGCCGCACATTAGGTGGTGCTGTTCTGGGCCGTAAAGAATTGATGGATGAAGTGGTAGGGGTTTTGCGTTCTGTTGGACCAACCATGAGCCCGTTTAATGCTTGGGTGATGCTTAAAGGCTTAGAAACTTTGAAGTTGCGTATGAAGGCTCATAGTGAAAATGCCATGTCACTTGCTTTATGGTTAAAAGAGCAGCCAAGTGTAAAAGCGGTTCATTACGCAGGATTGCGGGAACACCCGCAGCATGAATTAGCAAAATCGCAGCAAAATGATTTTGGTGGTGTGTTAGCGTTTGAGGTAGAAGGTGGAAAAGAAGCAGCCTGGTCTGTAATAGACAGTACGCGTATGTTTTCCATTACCGCTAACTTGGGTGATGCAAAAACCACTATTACACATCCGGCAACGACCACTCATTGTCGTGTGGACCCTGCTGATCGTGAACGAGCTGGCATTACTGATGGCTTGATTCGGATAGCATGTGGTCTTGAAGATATCGAAGACATTAAAAGAGATCTAGCGTTTGGTTTGAGCCGTATCTAGATTCATCTTTGTGCTGCAGTTAATTTGCATGGGAGTAATCTGGATTTGGACGCAAAACTCAATGCCGTATTGACGGCATTAAACAGTGTGGTGCTAGGTAAAGAGCATCAAGTTAAATTGGCTCTTAGTTGTTTATTAGCAAAGGGCCATTTGCTGATTGAAGACTTGCCCGGCATGGGCAAGACCACATTGAGTCACGCCCTTGCCAATGTTTTGGGTTTGCAGTATCAGCGCATTCAATTCACCAGTGATATGTTACCTGCCGATATTGTTGGTGGTAGTATCTATCAGAGAGATGAGGCGACCCAGCAAGGTCGTTTCGTTTTTCATCCAGGGCCTGTTTTTTCACAAGTCGTGTTGGCAGATGAGATCAATCGCGCTACTCCTAAAACGCAAAGTGCATTACTTGAGGCTATGGAAGAGCGCCAAGTTAGTATTGATGGTCAAACCCATTCATTACCTCAACCCTTCTTTGTAATTGCGACGCAAAACCCCATTTCTCAATCTGGTACATTTACTTTGCCAGAGTCGCAGTTAGATCGGTTTTTGATGCGTATCGAACTCGGTTATCCTAATGCTGAGGCTGAAAGGGCGTTACTAGAAGGGCGTTCGCAGCCCACATCTCAAGTGACTGAGTTGATGAATGTAGATGAGCTTAATCATTATCAAACGCGCGTCATACAAGTGACAGCCAGTTCTGCATTGCTCGATTACATACAGCGTATTGTGACACAAACCCGTGAGCACGGATCCCTGCGCTATGGTCTTTCACCAAGGGCTACTCTGGCTTTGTTGAATACAGCAAAAAGCTGGGCGTTGTTGCAGGGCCGTGACCATGTTATCCCTGATGATGTGCAAGCTATATTCCCATATGTAGCGCAGCATCGTTTGGAGGATGCCTTGGTCGATGCACATTCGAATATCTGTGCTGATATATTAAACACAGTCCCCGTTCTGTAATACTGATGGTTTTGGCGAATTTTAAGCAAAAGTATCAAACCTGGTTGAATCGACGCTTGCCAAGGGCAAAAAGCATTCAATTGAATCAAAGACGCATCTTTATTTTCCCAAATACAATGGGATTGTTGTTTTTGATAATGATTGCATTGTTATTTGTTACAGGTGTGAATTATCAAAATAACCTAATGCTAAGCATCTGCTTCTTTATGGTGAGCTTGTTCATTACTACCATAGTCGCAACTTATCAAAATCTTTCTGCGTTAATAGTTAAAACCAGTGCCTGTGATTCTGTGTTTTCAGGCGAAACCGTTTTACTGCCAATCACA